>JAHDSB010000124.1 GCA_018433015.1 Clostridia bacterium
AATCATCTTGATAGGCCTCCTGTCGTATTTGTCTAGACAACAAAATTGTACAGGATATCGGCTCTATCGGGAAGAGGGTACTTGTACTCTCTTCCTTTTTTTGTCTACTTATTCTGCCAATGATAATTATACTCTAACTTACTTTTAACAAAATATCGCAGAACAAATGTTTGATAATTATAAATAATATGTTATAATTATAATGAAAATTAATATTTAGGAGGTAATTCCATGTATGAAGATTTAACAGAACGTCAATCAGGCATTCTTGACTTCATAAAACAACAAATAAAGAGTAAAGGATATCCTCCTTCTGTACGGGAAATTGGGGATGCAGTTGGATTGAGTTCTAGTTCTACGGTACATAGTCACCTAAGTCAACTTGAGAAAAAAGGTTACATAAAAAGAAATGCTGCAAAACCAAGAGCTATAGAAGTAATAGATAATAACTTGTATCCAGGTAAAGATATGATTAATGTACCGGTAGTAGGACGGGTAACAGCAGGAACTCCTATTCTTGCCGTTGAATATATCGAAGATAAATTCCCTCTTCCTCTCGATTTTGTAAAATCAGAAGATGTTTTCATGCTGAAAATTAAAGGTAACAGTATGATTAAAGCAGGTATATATAATGGTGATATGGTAGTAGTCAGAAAACAGAATACAGCAAGTAACGGCGATATAGTTGTTGCCCTCTTGGGCGAGGAAGCAACAGTTAAACGTTTTTATAAAGAAGCTGATTATATACGCCTTCAACCTGAGAATGATGAATATGAACCTATTATAAGCAAGGATGTTATTATCTTAGGAAAAGTCACAGGTTTATTAAGAAAGTATTAATATGATATTAAAAGGGAGAGTTGCTAAACTACTTAAGAGTAGTTAACAACTCTCCCTTTAATTTTGGGAGTATAGATAATTTTGTGTAAATGGTTTTCTCATCTTATATTTTCTAAAAGATTATGCTTAATTTTTAACTAGATTATGTCTCCATATTTCGACATTTGGTTAAGTTATAAATGCTCTTTTCCAATCAGAGAATA
>JAHDSB010000112.1 GCA_018433015.1 Clostridia bacterium
ACAGTAGAAAATAAAGCTGAAAAGATAACAATAACACCGATAAAAGGGCATGAAAAGCAAACTATTCAAGCCAAAGCAAATGGATATATCATAACGGATGGACCACCTTACATAAGTAACCTTAATGAAGGTGCAAATTCCCTTGAACTTAAAGTAATAGCGGAGGATGGGATAACAGAGCAAACGTATCATATTAAAGTTACTCGTGACGGTGAAATTCCTAAGCCTCCATCAGGAGGTGGAAGTAGTGGAGGAAGCAGCGGTAGCTGGGCTCCTCCTGAAGAACCAAGTGATCCTATATTGCGTAATCTTAGAACGGAAGATGATCAAGCTCTTGATAAAAGCCTGCAGAAAACAGGATATGCCAGATTAGATTTAAGAAAAGATAAAGATAGTCAGGCCGAGATATCAACGGGAGTTATTAATCAACTTTACACTAAAAAATTACCTTTATTGATAGGTAACAGCGGTGTAGAGGTTATATTTAAACCTGAATCTTTACTTACTAAGGAAGTAAGAGATGCCATGGCCAGATCAGGGACTGTCAGGATAGGTGTTAGAGAGTTAACACCGGCAGAAAAATCAGGTGTACTAACTTCGTTTGCTTTAGGTGAAAATGCAGGTGCCTTTGAAGCAGGAGGAAGAATCTTTAATTTGACAGCTTTAGCTGCTTTTTCCTTAGATGATGCGGTAGATATAGAGCGTTTTACTGAACCAGTAGCCCTAACTTTAGATATGAGAGGAAATAATTTAACACCAGAGCAAATTCAAGAGCTGTGTGGAGTTCGTTTTGAAAAAGATGAATTAGGCAGAACGATTCCTCTCAAGCTGGGTGGACAGTATGACTCAGAAAAGCAAACCTTTACTTTCTTTACGGAAAGCTTTAGTTTATACAGTGTTATGAGGGTAAAGGACTTGTCCTGCATTAAGTTAACGGTAGGTACGCAGGTAGCGGAGGTTAATGGTGAATATAAAACTATCGATGCAGCACCGAAAATTATCAACAACAGGACTATGGTACCTTTAAGAGTGATAGGTGAAGCCTTGGGGGCAGAGTTTGCCTGGGAGGGAGTTTCAAAAACAGTTAAATTTAAATTGGATAATAAAGAGCTAAACCTTAAAGTTGGAGAGTCCACGGAAGAAATGGATACACCTCCCGTAATTATAGAGGGTAGAACCTTAGTGCCTGTGCGGTATATTGCCGAGGCTTTTGGTGCAGATGTTACTTGGTTTAAATCAGCCCAAACCGTACAAGTTGTAAAATAGAAGATAGAATTAAATTAAGATAGGAAAAAAGAGTTCTCGTAAAGAGAGCTCTTTTTACTTGATGATAGTTTTCTTAAAAATAATTATATTCTAATTCCCGTAATAACTAAAAATAATATTGAGGTAAACCTAAACTAGATTCTGTTTGATGTTGAGAGGATTATAAAAAATAAAAATTAAATATAATTGGCTTCCTTTGTAAAAATATGCTATTGTACTAATAGAATAAATAGAGTATATAATAGTATGTGTTGAATCAATATAGATTTAATTGGAAAAACAAATAAATAAGGAAAATACAAAAAGGGAGTTGTTTCAATGAGGAAAAAGTTTAAGCTAGTTTTATTTTTCCCGCTTGTATTTTTGTTAACTTTATTAGTATTTAATTTACCTGCAGTTGCTCTAGAGAAACCCCAATTTATAGGATTTGATATATTTAAACCACTTTTTCTAGATAAAACTCTAAAAATAGATCAAGAACAACAAAAATCATTAGTACAAGATAAAGAAGACCAAGTAGCCGCCCCGGCTGAACCAGTTATAACAGGGGTAGAAGATGGAAAGATTTATGGTGGAGAAGTTTCGGTTTTTTGGAAGGAAGTTGTAGGGGTAACTACTTCAGCTACTTTAAATGGTTCTTCATATATAAAAAATAGAAAAATTACCCAAGAAGGTAAATATGTATTAGTTGTCACGGCTGAGAAACAAGGATTAAAAACAAAAAAAACAATAAGATTCAGCATTGATAAACAACCCCCTCCTGCAATAAAAGTGAGAGGCATTGAGGATGGTTATACATATAGAAAGGCGGCAGCAACTTGGGGTAATTTAAAAGGTACTATAATTACAGCTACTTTAAGTAAGAATGAAAAAAAAGAGGAACCCTATATTAGAGGGGAAGAAGTCACAGAAAACGGTAATTACTTATTAAAGGTAACTACTACAAAAATAACAAATGGTTTACAAAAGGAACATAAAATTCGCTTCACTATAGATAATAAAGCACCCATATTACCTAAAATTATTGGTGTTGTAGATGGGGGAGTATATACGAGAGTTATTACTCCAACTTGGTATAGTTCTGAAGGAACAACAGTCAAAGCAACCCTTAATAATAAAGAATATAAAAAAGGAACACCTATATTAGCAGATGGTATTTATCAGCTAACAGTTACAGCATCACTGAATAAGCACGAACCCGTTACCTCAAAAACAATAAATTTTGCTATTGATACAACGGCTCCCCAAGTAATAGCTCCCGCACAAGTAGTGGCAAGGGATAAAGAAGTCTATCTTGCAAGCAGTGAGGGTAGCGGTTTTGTATATATTATTCAAGAGGATATCAGGGTAAAAACAGTAGAAGATTTAGAGGCTGCAGTGGAAGAAAAGAAAGGTGCTAAAGCACCTGTTAAGACAGAAAGAGAATATATTGCTATCTCAACTTGTAAACTTCTGCCCGGAACGTATTATGCCTATGTTGTTGACGGTACATGTCACTTATCTGAAAAAGGCCAAAATGAAATTAAGATAGCAGGTAAAAGTGAGCTGTTACCTAACAGGCATGCCTCTTCTGTGGAATTAGATAAAGATGAAGCTCTAGCAAATGGTAAAGATGGGGGATTATTAACCATATATTTATATAATGAACATGGTCAACCTTATCTTAAATCTGCTTGGGTTTATGCAGCATCAGATAGGCACCAAAGCGATGAGATTGAAGGGGTGGATAAAGAAACTGTCTGTGTACAGAGGAAGGGTTCTACAGCCATATTATCAAATAATGGGGTAGTAAAAATGCGGATTAAATCGCAAAAGCCGGGGGAAGCGAGAATAGCAGCAGGTTTTAATGAGAAAGTCTATGATTTTATTATAAATGACCCTCAAGTAGATGAGAAAACTGCTGATATTATTGAGGGGAATTATGGCAGAAAAAAGATAGACTTTTTTGCTGAATAATCATTAGAGTTCAATAATGATAAGGAAATACAAAGACAGAATGCATATATTAGGCATTCTGTCTATTATTTTTATATTTATTGTTAATAATAAAACAAATGACCTGATAGGAGAAAAATATGTTGCCGCAGAAGATTAAACCTATGGAGCCTGTGCTGATAACTGATCCCTTTGATAGTGAGGACTACCTTTATCAAGTTAAATGGGACGGCATTCGTATCATAACTTATATTTCTTCTCAAGGCCTAAAAATGTATACTAAAAAGGGTAATGCCAGGATAGAAACTTATCCAGAACTAAAAGCTGTCCAACAACAATTTACAGGAACATCAGCCATACTTGATGGAGAAGTTGTCGTCTTAAATGAACAAGGTGTTCCTGATTTTCAGAGAGTATTGAAAAGGGATTTAGCCAAGGGTAGGGGGCAAGGATTGCAGGATAGGTATCCTGTAATGTATGTTGTTTTTGACATTATTTATTTAAATGATAGATCCATAACTAAGGAACCTTTGTGTAATAGACAAGAACTTTTAGCTTCTTTTCTAAAAGAATCCCAGATCATAAGGTTATGTGATAGTTATGATAAGGGAATAGAGCTTTTTAAAGTCATGCAAGATAAAGGGATGGAAGGAATCGTAGCTAAAGAAAAAAGGGGTTTGTATTATTTAGGGGAAAGAAATAATACATGGTTAAAAATCAAGTGTTTCCGCCAGCTGGATGCTGTTATTGGTGGTGTTGCGCTAAAAGGAAGACGAGTTTCTGCCTTATTATTGGGATTGTACAATGATGAAAAATTAGCGGATAATGATAAACTTATATATATAGGTAAAGTTTCTACAGGACTTAATAATAATTATTTAGCCCAGCTGCAAGATATAGTGGAAAAATACCGGCGGGGAGAAGCCCCTTTTCAAAGTACATCTTTGCCTGAGAAAAAGGTTGATAGTATTGCCTGGTTACCACCAATATTAACAGTAAGAGTCAAATACATAGATCGGAGTGAAGGGGGACTTTTACGTCAACCTGTAATAGTTGGTTTTTGTGAGAAAGAAGCAGGAGAGTGTCGCTTAAAGTAAATTTATAATGGAAGGATAGATACAATGAGAGGTAGAAAAATGCTTGCCTTAATAATGACGTTAGTTTTATTGAGCAGTATAGGGCTAGAATCAGTTGTACTGGCAAGTTCTACAAGTAAGGACAATTCAGCGGAAACTTTAAAAAATGTGCAATTAGTATTAGTAATAAATGAAGCAAAAATGTTACACAACGGTTTTGAAAAGGCGTTAAATTGCCCTAATTTATTAGCAAATGATCGCTGCCTTTCTGAACCCTATATCTTTAAGGAACTGGGTTTAGATGTGGAATGGAGAGAACTTGAAGAGACTATTATTTTTAGGGATGATACAAAAGAATTAAAACTAGTAATGGAGAAACCGCTACCCAACTGGAGCGTATATCCTACAATTATTAATAATAATATTTATGTACCTATTAGATATGTGGGCGAATATTTTGGCTTTAAAGTGAGTTGGAAAGAAGATAAGAAACTGGCAGTTATTAAAAAATAAATTATCATATGAGAGGTTCTAGATGACAGAAGAGAGAAACAATTATGTGTTGTTTTTTGGCTGTGCTATTATATTCATCTTATTATTAGTCTTATTGTTAGGCTATAGCTCAACTCAAGCCAAGGGTAGCCGAGATCCTGATCCCCAGAATGGTGTTATTGATTTGACTGCCTGGGATTTTGACAAAGATGGGTTTATTAAGCTCAATGGAGAGTGGCAATTTTATTGGCATAAGCTTTTAACTTTGGAAGAACTTACGGATCAAAGTTTAAAAACTGATGCTATGGCTTATGTTCCTAGTATTTGGAATGAGCATATGGTACAAGGAGAAAATCTTCCTGGTTTTGGCTATGCTACTTATCATCTCAAAGTAAAAAATGCCCCTCTATTAAAAAAGCTAGCTTTTAAAATAACTAGCATGGGGACAGCTTATAGACTGTATGTTAATGATAAGTTAATAGCTTATAATGGTGTTGTAACATCGGATGCTAAGAGTTTTAAGCCTGATTATAGATATAGGACAGCTTCTTTTATGCCGCCGGAAAAGGATTTTGATATTATTGTTCAAGTGTCCAACTTTACCTATGCTCGAGGAGGTATTTGGGAGCCCCTTTATTTAGGGACGTCCCAGCAAATTAAAGATTTAAAGAGAGCTGGTATATTTAAGAATACGTTCCTATTAGGTGCCTTAATAATTATGGCTTTACATTATTTAATTGTTTACTGTTTTCATCAACGAGAGAAGATTTTTTTGTTCTTTATCTTTTTATGTATAGCTATGGCCAGTCGAACTTTGCTTTTTAACGGATATATTTTGTATTGGATTTTTCCCTATGTTAAGTATGCTCTTATTATCCTTATTAGTTACCTTACTATATACTGGGGGCCCGTTGTTTTTCTTTTAACCATTCAGGAACTATTTCCCCAAGAGACTAATGGTAAGCTGGTTACTTTTTTTTCTGTGTTAGCAGGGATATTTACATTATGTACTGTGGCTTCACCAATTAGAATATATACCAAGTATATATATTTAGTAGAAAGTATAGTAGTAATAACCTTATGTTACTGTCTTTGGATAATTACAAAAGCAGCTCTACAGAAAAAAACAGATGCCCATATTTTATTATTGGGTAGTTTAATTCTCTTTTTTGCTATTGTTCATGATATCCTCTATCTAAACTACTATGTTGATACTGGTTTAGGAGAAATGGCATCCTTTGGTTTTTTCCTGTTCTTATTTTTCCAGTCCTTTGTTATTACCTCTAGATTTAGCCATGCAGAAAATAAAAATTTTCTAACAGTTAAATAGCTTGTCTATACATGAAAATAAAAATATACTATAATAAATGTGAAATTTAACCATAAATACAAAATATTCTATAAACTGAATATTTAAATGAATAATTATATGTAGATGTTTTGTAAAACATTTGGAGGGTAAATAATGAAGTCGGAGAAAGATAGTACAGATTTTGCAACTTTAGAAGAAGAACGCTGTAAGTGTAATAAATTGCTCTGTATTTTAAAAGGGGATAACATTGAAATAAAATGTAATAAATGTAAGCGTCTAATGACTATTAAAACAAAAGGGATAGAAGCAATAGAAATAAAATGATAATCAAATTATTCTAGAAAAAGAATAGTAAATATTTAATAAATATTGGAAAATAGTATAAAAAATTGAGACTCATTTGCCATTTTTATGGTATAATGATATTGAAAATAAAAGATTAATACGATAAAGGCAAACTCGGTGAAAACCGGGGACGCAAAGCTACGAGTCTAAAGCCATTTTGGCTATGATAGTCGGGTTGCCGTACAGCAGAAGGATTATTAACTCCTGTTTAGGGACAACCCTAACAGGAGTTTTTTGTTTTATTTTGATTAATTTTAGATATAAAAATAAATACATCTTTGACACAAGACCAGCGAGTCAAGTGCAAAATGTATCAGTTATTTTTATTAACCCCACAGTAACTGACTACTGGTGCGTGTCAGGATGCTGAAAGGGGTTATTTTTTATGAAGAGAAATATATGCAAATTTGTAATAATATTTATAATATTACAAATGGTGGTCGTGCCACTATATGCTGTAGATAATGTGAAATTAATCGATAGCCAACTCAGCGAAAAAGAGTTAGTGGTGAAGAGTAATGATAAGTTTCTTTTGGATAAGGATTGGTACAATTACGAATTTGAGTTAAATCCTAATAAAAAATCGGGGAATCTAACCTTACAAACTGTAGATAGTCAAGAATATATGAAGGCTCTGGAAGAAATAAAGATTCCTTTAGAGAAGGTAGGAGAATATAAGGTGTACTTTATGGATTACAAACTAAAAAACTTTTACACTGCTATGGCCTTAAGCTTCCAAGATGGAAGTGCTGTAGTTTTTGGTACATATCATAAGTTATCGGCAGAAAAAATTCACCAAATGGCCGTTCATGAATTAGGACATAATATAGATTTTCAATTTATGAATAAGGAAAAGTGGAGAGAATATAAAAAGCTACGGGGCATTACGAATGAGAGCAGTTATAATAATTCCAGCAAAGTGTATATGAACCGTCCTCAGGAGATATTTGCAGAAGATTTTCGCCTGCTTTTTGGCGGTGAACTGGCGGCCAAGATACCTCATTTAAATCGAGATTTAATTCATCCTAGTAAAGTAGAGGGTTTAAGGGATTTATACTTATCAATCTTAAAATAATTAAAAATTAATATTTTGCTTATGAGGTTAGTGTACATAATCATGTAACGCTAACCTTTTCTTTTTATTTCCCTTGTATAATAAGCAAAAGTTCAATTTAAAAGTGTTTATTAGGAATCTGCTGAATTGACATATGATTACAATATTATACAATAGTTAATTGTGATAGTTAGAAAAAAGAGGAGGTAACTATGGCAGGAAATATTAATTCAGAAATCAGTAAGAATAGCTCAACAGATAGGGAAACTTTTGCATCCAAATGGGGTTTTATTCTAGCTTCTGTTGGTGCTGCTATGGGCATGGCCAATTTATGGATGTTCCCGTGGCGTTTAGGCACATATGGTGGTGCAGCTTTTTTAATACCTTATCTATTCTTTCTTTTCTTTTTTTCCATTTATGGCTTAATGGGTGAATATGCCTTAGGCAGAAGAATGCAAAATGGCACCGTAGGAGCATTCGATAAAGTTCTAAAAGAAAAAGGTAAAAAGTGGGGCTCTTTGCTAGGGTTTTTCCCGGCACTAGCAGTCACAGGAGTTTTTACTTTTTACGTAATTGTGCAAAGTTGGATAATACATTATTTCTACTTAGCACTATCAGGGCAATTGTTTAAAATGGATATAAATAGCTATTTTAGCAATTATGCAGGAACAGGGGCTACTATTCCGTGGCACATTTTATCTCTATTATTGGTATTAGCAGTAGTAATCTTAGGAGTACAAAAAGGTATAGAGAAAGTATGTAAGATAATGATGCCGATTTTCTATGTAATTATGTTTATTATAATGATCAGATCTTTAACTTTACCTGGTGCTTTAGAAGGTGTAAAGTTCCTCTTAATTCCTAAATGGGAGCACCTTTTTAATATCAAAACATGGGTTATGGCTCTGGGCATGTCCTTCTTTACTTTATCCTTAGGTTCCGGCAATGTGGCTTATGGCAGCTATTTAAAAGCGGAGGAAGATATTCCTGATGCCTCTTGGAAGACGGCATGTTTTGATACTTTAGCTTCAATGATGGCTGCTTTAGCTATCATGCCTGCTGTTTTTGCTTTCGGGTTAGATCCGGGGGCAGGTCCGCAACTAATGTTTATTACTTTACCCAATGTTTTTAATAATATGGCAGGTGGAAGAATTATTAGTATTCTTTTCTTTTTAATAGTTTTCTTTGCTGCTTTAAGCTCATCTATACACATGATAGAGGGACCAGTAGAGGGATTAATTGATAAGTTAAAATGTAGTCGAAAAGTAGCTGTTTGCCTCTTGATTGTAACCGCCTTAATTATCGGGTTTTTCTTAGATACAAATATGGAGCTATTTGGTACTTTTTCAGATTTCTTCTCTGTCCTGTTATTACCCTCTTCTGCAGTTTTAATAGCAGTAGTGTTATATTGGGTATATGGTGCAGATAAAGCTCTGGAAGAGATTAATACTGGGGCTAAAAGACCTGTAGGGGCCTGGTTTGGACCCTTTATGAAATATGTTTTCACACCTGTAACTTTTATTATTTTATTAGCGGGTTACTTTGTGGGCGGTTTTTAGTCAGTAAAGCAGAATAGGTAAGTTGGAATATAAAAGAAGTCTGTCGATCTTATTTGATCGACAGACTTCTTTTTTCATATAATTTTAGCCTTTTATCTTCTTCAGAAAAATGCCCTTTTCCGCTAATTCCAACTCACGAGCAGCAAGATAATAGTCATATTTAGCTTTAGTATACTCAAGCTGAGCTTTGCCCAAGGCTAATTTACTACCTGTCAGGTGTACCGGTAAAGCCATACCCTGCTCATAGAGAGTCTTAGTTTGATCATATTCCACTTCAGTCGTTCCTAATTTGCTTCTGGCATCGGCCAGTACCTTTTGCGCTACATTTAATTTATTATGCAAATCTTCCAGAGTTGATTTGATATTATACTCTGTAGTATCTAAGGTAAGTTCTGTATCTTTCATTTCTATATTAATTTTATCGGTTTTAGTAGAATTTCCTTTGTATTTGCGGAAGTCATCTTTTTTATTTTTGATGGTACGTTTCAATTGTTCAATAGCCAGGGCATTGTCCAAAGCACTTTCATAGCCGGCTTCCAAGTCTCGAGTCTTAACTCCTTCCAGACCTACTGGGGCCAGTTTTAGGGGAGCATCCCAGGGACGGCCTATGTTCCGGTTCATCTGATAAGTTAAAAGGGATTGAGTACTCCTTAAGTTCTTTAATACTTGTTGTTCGTCCATGACTTCCTGTGCAACCTTTTCCACTTTAACAGCAGTACTGAGTCCATTTTGTTGTTTAACTTTTTCAATATCTAACATCTTATATCTAAAAGATATATTGTCTTCTTGCAGTTTAATATAATCATCAAGGTTCAGCATAGATAAATAAAGTTTTTCCACGCCGAAGGATACTTTTTTCTCTGCGTCTTCTCGGGCTACTCTAGCATCATCGTAAGCGTCATGCAATTGATCATTGACATTTTCTATTTCCTCAATAGATTCATCTAAATTGTTGAGAGAATCTAAAGAGGTGGCCAGGGCTTGTTTAGTGACTTGCCAGCTAGCCTTTTCGGCCACAGCTTCAGCCGGCAAAGATCCTAAAATTGCATTAACAGTGTTTAATTGTCTGTGAATACTAGCACCCGTAGCATTAGATTTATTTTTCATATCATCATAAATATCTTTAGTATCACTCTTATTCTTTTTTACCGTGTCTACCATGACGTCGGCTTTCTTTAAGTCAGGACTGTTGAGAAGAGTTTTAGCTATAGCATCCTGGAGTGTCAGGGTATATGTATCATCTTCCGTTTCCGCCGCTTGCAAGGGGATGCAGGAAAAAAGAAAAACAATAAGAGTAAGAAGAGAAACAAATTTTTTCATGGGATAATCCTCCTATCAGTATTAGTTGATGTTAATAGCATTATCAGCGGCAGTCAGCTTGGCATATTTGAATTTATAGGTTAGGATTGCTGCCGGAAGTAATACTAGTGTCATAATAATCAGAACGAATATTTCTTGCTGGAGATGAAGCCAGCTTAATCCCATTATATCAATTTTTCGGATAGCCTGGGTGAAATATGTCAGAGGAAGAATCTTAGCCAGGGCCTGGCATGGTATAGGCATGGCCTGTATGGGCCAGGTGAATCCGGAGAAAAGGAAGGAAGGGATAGCTACTAACATGGCTATTTGAGTAGCTTCCAGCTCGTTGCTGCAGATAAGAGAGAGGAATACTCCCAAAGCATCGATGCAGAAGATAAATAGAATGCTGAGGAAGATTAACGCAGTTATGGAGCCACGGAAAGGTACCTTGTATAGATAACGGGCAATTAGTAGGGAGACTGTTAAGGCTGCTAAGTTTATTGTGAAGTAGGGTAAAATTTTTCCCATAACTTTTGTGAAGGCATTACCACCCAGAGCATTTAATTCAGATAATGTCCCCCTGTCTTTCTCCCGGGCGAAGCTAACGGCTACGTAGAGCAGTGAAACCTGTTGGATAGCAGTAGCTATGAGCCCTAACAGCAAAAAGTTCGTATAGTTATAGGTGGGGTTATACCAGGGTCTGATTCGTATAGAGATGGGATTAACTTGGTTGACTGCTTGTTCAAAAGGAACTCCGCTGGTTGCTTGGAGTTTGTTAGCGGCTATGCCGGTAGAATAAGTTTGAATTATCCCTAAAGCATTAACAGTAACGCTGTTACTAATTATCATATTGCTACCATTTACTATAATTAAAATTGGTGCTTCTTCACTACTCATGACGTCGGTAGCAAAATCTTTTGGTATCACGATAGCAACATCAATAGTTCCATTCTCCATATGTTCTTTAATTTGAGAAGGTGAATCAAGGGTTTTAACTAATGCGAATTTATCATTTTTATCGAAACCTTCGATGATGGAACGGCTCAGTTGGGTTTTGTTCTGGTCAATAATGGCTGTTTTCATGCCGGTTACTAGGTGATTGATGTATAGATAGCCAAACAACAAGGTATAGAAGATGGGAATGATAAAAATGATTATTAATAGTCGTCTATTAGAAAAGATATACCCGAATTCACGCTTCATTATAGCTAATAAATTTTTCATAGTGGCGCTCCTTTCCTATCATTAGAAGGATACAGATACTCTTAACCCGGGAAAGAAGCCGTCGGGTTCCAGAATTTTTACTTTCACTGTATAAGTAATGACATCATCTTCCGTCAGTTCATTAGTAGATTTTTTGATGGCAAAATCGGGGTTTTTGCTAATACTCATGATTTCTCCCTTAGAAGAAAGGTTATGACCTTTGATAGTAGTTTCTTGACCGATTTCTAAGTTAACAATTTCTGAATCAGTTAAGTTGGTTTCCACCCACATGTCAGAATAGTCAGTAACAATAAAGAGAAGGGTGCCTGTATTGACTAATTCCCCTTGGTGGCGGGAGATAGAAGTAATAGTACCGTTGATAGGTGAAGCAACTAGGGATTCTTTCAAATAATTATTGATTTCATCCAAGGCTCCTTCAGCTCTGAGGACATTAGCTTGGGCTGCCAAGATGTCTTCTTGTCTGGCGCCTTCCAGGGCCATATCTAATTGATTGCGGGCTTGATCAGCTTGGGCTCTGGCTGCAATTAATTCCGTTTCTGCTTTTTCTAAATCTTGGGTAGTATAAGCTCCGGCTTCATGGAGGTTTTTCAAGCGTTGATATGTAGCTTCTAATAGCTTAAGTTGGGCCTCTGCTTTTTCTACATTTCCCTGGGCAAGATTTATTTCTTGAGGCCGGGCTCCATTTGTTGCTTTGTTATAAACTGCTTGGGCGGCCATTAAAGCACCTTCGGCTTGTTTTTTCTTAGCTTCTAAATCTGTAGTTTCTAATTTTAGAAGGGGCTGGTCCTTTGTTACAGTAGCACCTTCTTGCACCAGGACTTCAGCAATTCGTCCGGGAACTTTAGAGGATATATTAACTTCTTGAGCTTCGATATCCCCTGCACTTGTAATTTGTCCAGAAGTACTCTGTGCTGAAAGGTTTGGGGAAGAACACCCTGCGAATAACAAGATAAATAAAGGTAAGAAAATTAGAGAAAGTATCTTCTTCTTTGCAAACATAAACATCTACCTCCTGCGCGTGACTGTATAAAGCGCCACTAATTAAGAAATATGATACATGTGTAACCATCTGGTTACTTAGGGGTAAAAATTAAAGGTTGGTTTTTAATGTTCTTAAAACTGTTTCGCAGATATGTTCCAGCCTTTTTTCCAGATAGTTTTCCGGACCGATTTTTGCGATTAATTCTTGCTGAGTAAAAGTAATAAAACACATGGAATGTGTGCTGATTATCAGCTGTATCAGGTTAACATTTTCCCGAAAAATTCCTGCCTGACACCCCCTTTGGTAGAATTCATAGATTTCATGAAAGGCTGGAGTCAAAATTTCTATTAAAATATTTTTACTATAAGAACTTGCTAATACTTGTTCCCAAGCAAAAATTTTTACATAATTGGGATTATCCCGTAAGAACCAGAAATAGCGCTGAATAATGTCCCGAACGCCTTCAGAGATATCGTTGCCTGATAGTATGGAGTCATCCCCAAGATGAATAATTTTACGATAATTATGTTCTAAGACGCTCTTATATAGACCTTCTTTAGAGCTGAAATAATGATAAATCATGCGTTTGTTGGCTTTGGCCATTTCCGCAATAGTATTAATCCTAGCTCCGTGTAAGCCGGCTCTGGCAAATTCTTGCTCTGCGGCCATTAAGATATTATGTTTCGTAATTTCAGGATTTCGTATTTGCATGAAATATAACACCTCTAAGTAACCAGTTGTTTACTTACGTTTAATAATAACTCTGTTTAAAGGCAAAAGTCAATAAAAAATTGTAAAAAAAATAGGAAGTCTGGAAGACTTCCTATTAGACAATAAGATAAACAAATTGAAGAAAAGGATTAACTTTTTGCGATAATTATCTGACCGTTTTTAATGACATATTTAATGCAATTAATATCAGTAGATTCTACAGCAGGGATGCTGCTGCAAACAATTAAATCTCCTAAGCTGCCTGCTTGAATTGTACCTTTTGCCTCATCTAATTCTAAGATGTTCCGGCCGTTAACAGTAATTAATTTCAGGGTTTCTTCCAAGGATACTCCTTGGGCTAGGAAATATTTTAAAGTGGGTTGGCAGATTTTCAAAAAGTCAGTAGGACCTGCTAGATAGCCGGAGGGTAAATCGATCCATGTCGCCTCAGGATGAATAGGTAAGTATGAGTCACTGGCTAATGCCATTTTAATACCTTTTTGATAGAAAGAGTATACTTCTTCAGGTGAAGTAGGACGGGAGCTTGTACCGCCATGGGGTGTTACCACCAAGGATATGCCTTGCTCTGCCATCATATCTGCTATCTCTTCAGTGATAAGGTGTCCGTGATGGATCACATCACCCCCCGCTTCAATAAACATGCGGGCGGCTTTATCCCCCTCTAAATGAGCTCCGATTTTTTTACCTTGTTTGTGGAAGGTATCAATTACAGCTGTAAGTTCCTCATATTCAAAAGTAATTTCTCCGGCACGAGGTGC
>JAHDSB010000120.1 GCA_018433015.1 Clostridia bacterium
CGGGGCTTCTATTACCCGTACCTCCGGTATCTCAATCTTCGGTGCAGTATCCCCTTCCGATTCTTCTGAGTCACTGGAACCGCCTCCAGAGCTTCCTCCTCCCCCTGACTTTTCCGAAGCTTTCTCTGGTCCTGATGTGATAGGTACTTTTTCTCCGGCCAAGGCAGGAGTTAACCCTGATGCCAAGGTGAAAAGTAAAAACATTATCAGGGTTACTAAACTAATTACTTTTCTGTTTCTCAATAGTTCTGTCCTCCCTTCATTTTATTCTTATATCTTTAAGCTGGATTTTTAGTTTCTTTTTCCCTCCCCCTCCTTTCTCACATCAGTAAATACATCCTTACTGTAAAACTTACTTACTCTTTTCAGTGACTGACTTACTATATTTCGATGTATTAAAACTTATGCTTAAAATTAAACGCTTTTTACATATTTTTACAGTATGATGGTATTTTATCTCTAAAAATTTAAATTTTTCAGAATTATTATCTACAATTTAATAATGAAATTCATACGATTTCATTAATATAAACACATAAAAAAACCGTACCTTCTGCAGTACGGCCGGTTGCACTTTAAGCTCCATACAGTTTATAAGTGCCCACATTAAAACTGTACTTCCTCACTTCCGTAAATCTAATATTATATTATTTTATAATATTACTATATGCTGCAATTACATTTTTTTACAACTGGTATGTGTTTAAATTTTACAGTATTATTTAGTTTTTTTCAATTATTTTGTGAATATTTTGTGTGTTTTTTGTGAAGATTTTATAAATAGTTTGACTACTATTTTATATGCGTAGAAAGTTTTGTTCTACATATCCAGAATATTTAGTCATAAAAACCCTTCTAATGTACTATCTTATTATCAGCATTTAAGTGAAACAAGGTAACTAATTATGATTTTAGAAATTCTCTGGCAAAGCTTAGTGGCAGGCTTTGCTACAGTTCTAGGGGCCTTAGCTGTTGCTGCTCTGGGACGACCTGATAAAAATATTCTAGCTTTATTTTTGGGTTTTGCCGGGGGCGTCATGACGGCAGTAATTGTTTTTGACCTTATTCCCTCAGCCTTAGACTATGGTAGCTTTCTCACAACATCAGCGGGATTTATGTTGGGTCTTATTCTTATGTTTCTTTTAGATCTTCTAATTTCTGCCATACCCGCTTTTCAAAAAGACCCTATTTTACAGAACAGTCAACTCCATTTCTTAAAAATGGGGTATTTAATTGCTGCGGGTATCGCCCTCCATGATCTTCCCGAAGGTATTGCCATTGCTGTAGGCTATTCAGCTAAGGAAAGCCTGGGATTGCTGATCGCTCTGGCTATTGGTCTGCATAATATCCCGGAAGGCATGGCAACTGCCGCTCCTCTGATTATGGGAGGTATGTCCCGCAGGAGAATCATATTTACATGCTTAATTATCAGCCTTTTTACTCCTATAGGAGCCTGTATTGGGATATTACTTATTTCTGTTTCTTCTAACTTAATTTGCCTTCTCCTGGCTCTGGCAGGCGGAGCTATGGCCTTTATAGTTAAAAATGAGTTAATTCCCCAATCCTTTAAAGAACATCGCCTCTTTGCCCTGCTCGGTTTTATCCTGGGAATAATAATAATTTTCTCCCTGGGCTACCTTCATAATTAAAATTTCATAAAAAGTAGTCTACGAGTAAAGACTACAAGGTAGCAAGGGGGGTTCTGTGATGAAAAAAGAAACACCAAATTATTTTCTTTTAGGAATAATAGGGTTATTAACAGGTTTTATTAATGGGCTACTGGGAATTGGAGGAGGAACTATCTTAATTCCCTCCATGGTCTTTCTCCTTGGCGAAAAGCAACATATCGCCCACGGTACTTCCCTTTCTGTAATACTACCTACCGCCCTGATAAGTTCCATTGTCTATCAAGCCCATAATCACATGGACTGGACTTTAGCCCTTAAAATAGCCGCCAGCGGTATGCTGGGTGGATACATAGGTGCTAAACTAATGCAGTATATTCCCGCTCAAAGGTTAAAACAAATCTTCGGCATCTTTATGGTGCTAGCGGGTACGAGGATGCTCTTCTAATGCTAATATATTTAATTGGTTTTGGTACCGGTATTTTAAGTGGACTAGCCATCGGCGGCGGCACTCTACTCGTCCCTGCACTAGTATTTTTCAGCGGTATTAGTCAACATATAGCTCAAGGGATCAGCTTAACTTCCTTTATTCCTACAGCTATCGTAGCTGTAATAACCCACTATCGCCAAGGCAATATAAACGTGAAACTAAGTCTCTATCTGATTGTAGGTTCACTTTTAGGTGCTTTTGTTGGTGCTACCTTTGCCAATATTGTTGATGCCACCTTCTTACGAAAAATTTTTGGATTTTTTCTCATCATTATGGGCCTATATGAATTTTTCGTAAAACCACATAAAAAATAAAAAAAGGCGGCTGCAAACCACATGGGTTTCAGCCGTATGTAAGAAAATGTAATATGGGGGAAAGTTAAAATTGAGTTATATAAAAACTAAAATATTAATATATTTTAGTTTTTATCACTATTATCACCTAAGTACTTGTACTATTCTATGCTTCACTTTCAAATCCTTCAAAACACTTGCGTATTTCTTCCAGTTCCTTAGTATATCCTAAAACAACCATCAACTTAATGCGGGCTTTAGTTCCGCTTAATCTCCCACCCAGGATCACACCTAAATCATGGAGCTTAGCTCCTCCACCTTCATAACCATAAATATTCATGGCCCTTCCTTCATAACAACGACTTACCATAATAACAGGTATATCTCGCTGTAAAGCAGTTTTAAGAGCAGGGACTGTTTGAGGGGGAAGATTCCCTGCTCCTAACCCTTCCATAACTATTCCTGCAACATTAGCATCCAGACAGGCCTGCAAAAGAAGATCATCCATGCCAAAAGTGGCCTTAATCAAAGTTACATTAGGATTAATGTTTTCTACAGGAAAACTTTTATCAACTACATGAGTGGCTGTAAAAGATACATTCTCACCGTCTACTATACCAATAGGACCAAATCCCGGGGAACGGAAAGCAGCAATACTGCTGGCATGAGATTTCACTACATCCTTAGCAGTATGAATTTCCTGGTTAAAGTAAACCATAACACCCCGTCCCTGAGCTGCCTTACTGGCAGCTACCTGAATAGCACCTAAAAGGTTGCCCCGGGCATCCATATATAACTCATGCATACTCTTCATCGCCCCGGTAAAAACTACCGGTTTAGCTGAATCTATTAATAAGTGAACTAAATAAGACATTTCTTCCAGGGTATCCGTTCCTTGAGTAACTACTACCCCGACTATATCATCTCTTTGTAAGATTTTATCAATTTTCCGGGCTAGTTCCACACCTAATTCCGGTGTAAGATGGGGCCCCGGCATATTACAGAATTCGTAAAGCTCGATAGAATAATTATATTTACTACCGGCCAAAGCCTGCTCCAGTAGTTCTTTACCACCCATGCCCGGGTTTATAGTATGGGTATCCGGATCATAAGTGGAGAGAATAGTACCTCCTGTGGTAAAGACTGCTACTTTGGGTATATTCTCCTGTTTACTTTGATTATATTTTATCTTATTCACTGTCACCATCCCCATCAATCAGCATATCTATATTCCTGTAATTTTATTCTCTAATGCTGAAAGAGTCGCTGTTTAGTTTTTTCAATATGTTCTTTCATCAGTTTTCCAGCTAACTTCGCATTTTTATTTTTGATGGCCGCCACTAATTCTTGATGTTTTCTGCTCATTTCTTCTACATCTATTTTCTTTAAATCAAGCAATAACACCCTTCTTAATTGATTCATTAATTTAGTAGCTATATCCTGCAATATAGGATTTTGACTTGCCGCTACTAATAAAACATGAAATCTAAAATTTAATTCTGTAAAACGCAGATAACTGGCTTCGTCAATTAAAGGAAAGGTTATTTTCGCCAAACTCTCTAATTCCGCTAAATTTTCTTTGGTAGCATTAACTGCTGCTAGTTCAACAGCAGCTACTTCCAAGATACTGCGTACCTGGAACAAATTTTGTAAATCTCTAATGGAAATGCCGGTTATTATATATCCTTTATGAGGAATGGTATCTACAAACCCCTCAGAATTTAATCTGCTTAAGGCTTCCCTGACAGGAGTCTTACTAACCTTAAACCGTTGGGCCAGCTCGAATTCTGTGAGAAACTGTCCTTCTTTTAGTCTTACGTTGATTATGTCATCCTTTAATTGATCGTAAATCTGCTCCGTCAACGATTTGCTCTTTCTTGCCATGTTTAGCCTCCCAGGGAGTCATCTTTATTATATTATTAATATATTAATAATATATTACTGATATTTTAATAAAGTTCTACCTTTTCCTGAAATATCCTGCTTGTTTTTATAATTTTTTGAAGATTTTTTCTTAATTCTACATGAATTTACAAATTTGTACATCTAAATATATTTACTTATACCTTTTAATATTATTAAATGTCCAAAAACCTTATAGGTGCTCAGAAGTGCAAAGTATACTAAAAAAATACAAGAAGTTAGCAGTCCTAATAATGTGCCAACTTCTTGTATGTGAATAGGGAGGTTTTTGTTTAATGCCTAGCTAATTTTCATTTTCCTTATATCTTTAGTTCATAACCCCCAAAAATATTTTCAATTTCTTTGATCTTCATCCTGTTTTCATTTCCCTCTCTGGGCAGCACCTTGATGCTCTTTAAGAAGGCCGTTTTTTCGTGCTGATCTGTAAATGCCATGGTGTTTATGAATAATCTGTATGTTCCACCTTGCTGATCATCGATAAAGTAAAATTCTGCTGAATTACCTTCCTTTACTTCATCTACTACTTTAATAGAGGCTATATCTAAATCCGATTCCGTCCTAATTGGTGTGGAATATATTTTTTCACACTCTTCTTTAGCTGCCGTTTCCATATCTTTAGCAGGCATATGTCTCCAGGATGCGTAGACCCACCTGTTACCTGCTTTATCCATCAGATAGACATCTTCTTCGCCTTTAATTCTAACTAATTCATATTTATCTTTATTATAATCATCAACTATTAAAATATTTTCCCCCTGTTCCACAGACTTCATTGTTTTTTCATCCAGCACTCGAAAACCTGTTAACATCCTATCAAAGCGACCAAGGGTAGATCCATCATTTTTATCACATATAACATTGATGACGTATGTTCCTTTACCCTCTATATCAACAATCCAGTAATTTTCCTTTATCTTATTATTCTCTGCTCTCATCACAATACTATTGGAATAGTTCCAATTAAATACTTCTGATCTTTTATCAACTTTTTCATATTTCTCCTGTAGTTTGTCATAAAGAGCTTCAGCTGTTTTTTCCCCATTTGTATTTTGCAATAGCTCTACTTCAAAGCAGGAACCTACCGGAGCTTCGTTAGGTAAAAACTTATCTGTATTTTCTCTACTTTCAATCGTAAAATAACTATCGTCATAGTAGAGGACATAACCCAGCTTACTTTCATATAATATCGAATCAACTTTTTCTGTTTCATTACTAATCATATTGAAAAAATCTTGTTCCTTATTTATATCAAAAAATGTGTAAATTTTACTAAAAAAAGCTTGGCCTGGTATGGTATTGGAACATATGGCAATTGTAAGTACCGCGGCAATTACTGCAGCACGGGAAATAACTTTTGAAAAATATTTCTTTTTCGTTTTCTTTTGCCAAAAAGATTTTCTACAAGGATTATCATTATTATCTTTTTTTAAAGTCTGATTCTCAAAATCAATTCTATCTTCTATTTGCTTCCATATCGCAGGAATTAGCTTCTCTGAGTTATCCGTCATTTTTTTCATAGCATGGGAAACTTTTTCATCCCTATCACTATTCATATCTGATCCTCCTTCTCCACCTTTTTCTTGATAATCTATGTGCAGATAAACATGTTCATCATAATCTTCAAATTTTTAATCATTATAATAATTAGCTAAAATAGTTCTTAATTTCTTCCTGCCAAAATGTAACCTTGATTTGACAGTATTAATGTTCAATTTCATCAGGTTTGATATTTCATCAAGCTTCATATCATTTAAATATTTAAGGATTAAAGGAGTTCTTATTTTTTCATCTAAGTTTCCTAACATATGATATAACTCTTCAAACTCAATTCTTTCGCTATTTTTATCATCCTCAACTAACATGTTTTCAAAGAATTTATCAACATAAATTATTTTTTTATTTTTTCCGGCTATTCGTTTACATTCATTAATTAATATTTGATAAAACCAAGGTTTAAAGGGCTTTGTTGTATCAAATTTATCAAGATTTATATAAACTCTAATAAATGTTTCCTGCACAGCATCGGCCGCAAGATGTTCATTACCCAAGATCATAATTGCAGTCCTCACAGCCCCAGGTGAGTATCTTTTATATAACAACTCAAAACCTTCTTTGGTTTTGGTAGTATCAGTTATTTGTATGTCTTTCAATAATTCCACTCCCTATAACTTTCCAGATCTGTTTGCTATAAGTTGTACTACATATTTAATACCTTTTGAAACAAATAAAAGTTTGATATTTTCGCTAATTAATTATAAAAAACTATTGAGCTAAATAAAAGCATAAAAAAACTGGCAAGATTTTAATCTGCCAGTTTCTTTTTAAATATTTCTAAAGCCTTTTTACCACGCTTGATAGCTTCTCTTACTTGAGTAGGAGCCGTACCGCCATATGTTAATCGACGCCCTACAACATTTTTCAGTTTTAAAGCTTCATAAACATCTTCCGCCATGATTTCACTATACTCTTTATTATCCAGGATGAGGCAGCCCTGTATAAATTCCTCTAAATTCAAGTGTTCTAAGGCTTTGCCACAATCTAAACAGTAGCTTACTAGATGTCCCACTACATTATGAGCATCACGGAAACTCATGCCCTTCTTAACTAAATAATCTGCTAAGTCTGTAGCATTAGAAAAACCCTGTTCTGCTGCCTGATGCATCTGTTCCTGTTTAAAGGTCATAGTAGCCAACATGGGGGTAAAGGTCAGCAAACATTTCTGGACCGTATCTAGGCCATCAAAAAGAGCTTCTTTATCTTCTTGCATATCTTTGTTATAGGCCATGGGCAAGCCCTTCATCATCGTCAGCATAGCCATTAAGTCCCCGTAGACACGACCTGTTTTTCCCCTAATTAATTCTGCCACGTCGGGATTTTTTTTCTGAGGCATAATAGAAGAACCTGTACTGTAAGCATCATCTAATTCTACAAAAGCAAAGGCTTGACTGGCCCACAGAATTATTTCCTCACAAAAGCGAGAGAGGTGCATCATAGTCATAGATAAATCTGACAATAACTCAATGATATAGTCCCTGTCCGAAACACTGTCCATGCTGTTTTCCGATACTTGAGCAAAACCCAGTTCCACTGCCACACTAGCTCGATCTAAAGGAAAAGTTGTACCGGCCAAAGCTCCCGCACCTAAAGGCATTACATCTACCCTTTTGTAGCAATCCTCTAGTCGTTCAAAGTCCCTCTTAAACATTTCAAAATAAGTTAATAAATGATGTCCCAGTGTTACTGGCTGAGCAATCTGCAAATGAGTAAACCCGGGCATAACAGTAGCATTTTCTTTTTCTGCAGTACTTACTAATGTCTCTAGCAACTTCAGTACCAAATCCTGTGTTTTTTTGATTTCGTCTTTAACAAAAAGCCTGGTATCCAGGGCAACCTGATCATTGCGGCTTCTGCCGGTGTGCAGTTTTTTTCCTACCTCTCCTATCTTTGCTGTTAGGAGGGCTTCGATATTCATATGAATATCCTCTGCACCTTTGGAGAACTCCACTTTACCTTCTTCAATCTCCTGCAGTAGCCCTTCCAGCCCTGCGATAATCTGTTCTGCTTCTTCTTTTTTAATAATTTCTTGTTTTCCCAGCATCCGAGCATGGGCTATACTGCCCTTAATATCATAAAGGTAAAGGCGCTGATCAAAAGCAATGGAGGAATGAAAATCCTCCACTAACTCGTCAGTATTTTTTTGAAAACGGCCTCCCCACAATTTCATAGTATCACCCCATTGAATTTTTACTGCATCTCTTGCGTCTCACTTATTTTTCTATGTTAATTTACTAATTAAAATATTATTCTAAGCCGGATTCTTTCTTCATCAAAGCCTGAACTTTCAAGGGTAGTCCAAAGAGATTTATAAACCCTTCTGCATCTTTCTGATTATATACCTCATCCTCGCCAAAGGTAGCAAAGGCTTCATTATATAAGGAATATGGTGATGTTGTCCCGGCAGGAGTACAGCTACCTTTATACAGCTTCAGCTTTACTTTTCCTGTAACCGTCTTCTGGGTAACATCAACAAATGCATCGATAGCTTCTCGCAAAGGATGGAACCACATACCATCATAGACCAATTCTGCATACTGCTGAGCCACTAAATCTTTGTAATGAAGAGTCTTACGATCTAATGTTAACAGCTCCAATTCCCTGTGAGCTTTATATAATACTGTACCACCGGGAGTTTCATAAACACCCCGGGACTTCATTCCCACCATACGATTTTCTACTATATCATCAATGCCCACACCATTAGCACCCGCTATTTCATTTAGTGTTTCAATCATCTGTACAGGAGCTAATTTCTTACCATCAACTGCTACAGGAATGCCTTGTTCAAATTCTATTTCTACATATGTGGGTTTATCAGGTGCTTTTTCCGGTGGTACTATTAGCATATATAAATCATTTTTAGGTTCGTTAGCAGGATCTTCTAAATCTGCACCCTCATGGCTTAAGTGCCAGAGATTCCGGTCCATACTGTAGGGGCGTTCTTTAGTAACAGGTACAGGAATATTGCGTTCATTAGCATAATCAACGGCTTGTTCCCGGGACTTAATATCCCAGATACGCCAAGGGGCTACGATCTTCATTTCCGGAGCTAAAGCTTTAATTGTTAATTCAAAACGAACCTGGTCATTTCCTTTCCCTGTGGCACCATGGGCAATAGCTTCTGCTCCTTCTTTTTTAGCGATCTCTACTAACCTTTTAGCAATAATAGGACGGGCAAAAGAAGTTCCTAATAAGTACTTGCCTTCATATACAGCCCCCGCTTTTAAAGTTGGATATATATAATCGGTAACAAATTCTTCTTTTAAATCTTCAATATATAATTTACTGGCCCCGGTCTTAATAGCCTTTTCATTTAAGGGTTCCAGTTCTTCGCCCTGGCCCACATCAGCCGCCATGGCAATAACCTCATAACCATAATTCTCTTTCAACCAAGGAATAATAATTGATGTATCTAATCCACCTGAATAGGCTAATACTACTTTTTTCATTGTAAAACTACCTCCTTTTATTTAAGCAGTGCCGCCAAAATAGCTTTATGGGCGTGCAACCTGTTCTCTGCTTCATCAAAAACCACCGACTGTTTTCCTTCTAACACGTCGGCCGTGATTTCTTCCCCCCGATGGGCCGGCAAGCAGTGCATCACAATAGCTTCCTTATCAGCTAATGTCAGCAATTGTTTATTAATCTGATAGCCTGCAAAGTCTTGACATCTCTTGGCCGCTTCCTGTTCCTGTCCCATACTGGCCCAAACATCCGTATACAAGACTTGAGCCTTTTTTACGGCTTCTTGAGGATCACTAACCACCTTTATTTTGCTCGGATCTTTAGCCAGGGCTTGGGCTTTTTCTACTACTTTTTCACTGGGATAATATCCTTTAGGGCATGCCGCTACAACTTCCATATCCATCAGGGCCCCTGCTAAAAGCAAGCTATGTAACATATTGTTACCATCACCCAAATAAGCCAACTTAATCCCCTCTAAGGTACCTTTATGCTCCCAGATAGTTAACAGATCAGCCAGAGCCTGAGTAGGATGGTAATCATCAGTTAAACCATTAATAACAGGTACATTAGCATAATGGGCTAATTCTTGTACTTCTTTGTGGCTGTATGTTCTGATGAGAATTCCATCGACATAGCGAGATAGCACCCGAGCCGTATCCTCAATAGGTTCACCTCTGCCCATCTGCAAGTCATTCTTGCTTAAGAACATAGCTAAACCGCCTAAATGATACATACCCGCTTCAAAGGAAACTCTAGTTCTGGTAGAAGATTTTTGAAAAATCATCCCTAAAGTTTTTCCCTCTAAGCAGCGATGAGGAATACCTTTTTTCTGTTTATCTTTCAAATCCTTGGCCAAATTTAGCAGATACCATAATTCTTCCTGATTAAAATCAGCTAGTGTTATATAATCCTTGCCCTTAAGATCCATTTTAATCACTCCATCTTTGCTTTGCGTATAATTATACACTCTTTTGTATATTCATTCAATACCTTTTCCAAATTTTTATTTAAACAATTGCAAAATTCTCTTCGCTAACTATTCTTGCATATATAAAGAACATGTATCCCAAGTTGTATAGGAAAATCATGGATGTAACATATTATCTTGGATAAGCGTAAAAAAAGGCCTGAGGCACAAGCCTCAGACTTTTTCTTTACAAGATTCACTTGTAATTACTTACTATTCCAGTAGCGAATTTAGAATTTCAGGACAGTGATATTCTCTTCATCGCTCCAGAATTGCTTTTGCATATCATCCAAATGTTCTTTGCTCCAAAGGCCGGGAGCACCACCGGTGTGAAGCATGATGGCGTTTTCCCCATGAGGAATAACCCCTCGACGTAAAAGATCTATAAAACCGTGAAAAACTTTACCCGTATAACAGGGGTCTACAAAAATGGCTTCCTGTTCGGCCAGCATTTTAATATATTGCTGGGTTATAGGATCAGGTTCGTTATAACCAACACCACCATAGGGATGTGCTCCTCCGATCTCCAAATGGATATCTTCTGGTCGGCACTTAAATCCCATATCGTAATACTGACTTAGTTCGTTGATAAATTCCGCCGTCTCCTCTTTGGTACGGTAATCTGGTTCAATGGGAATACCTATTACCTCAAAGGGCGCATTATAATATTTAGCACCAGCCCACAATCCTGCAAAGGTACCGGTAGAACCGTATCCTGACACCAGATAACGAGCAGTAATATTTTGCTCCTTCATCTGTTGCATAATTTCCGGTATGGCTTGGATATAACCGGCAGAACCAATGATACCTTGGCCGCCTACAGGAATATTTAGAACTTTATCGCCCTGGGCTTCATATTTTGCTACAATCTTGGCAGTACATTCCTCCAGGAATTGTTTTTTAGCAGCATCTTGTTTTTCCTGAGGCACTTTTTCCGCTTCAGTAGTATCTACGAAATAGATATCCGCACCCATCAAGCGACTAAGAATAAGGTTGCCGGAACAATAGTCGGGTTTAGCTCCTTTCAATACTAAAATTGGCTTAAGGCCATATTTTATTGCCGCTGCCATGGTAAGGCGTCCATGATTAGTCTGTACTCCCCCAAAGGTCATTAGGGCCGTATAGCCATTATCTTTAGCATAGCGCACCAAGTAATCCAACTTGCGGGCTTTGTTACCGCCTAGGGCAATACCCGTCATATCATCCCGTTTAATATATAACTTACCTGTTTGCATAGTTTCAGTCAGATGGGGCATGAATTCTAAAGGGGTATTCAAATATCCTACCGGTAACCGCTGTAAATCTTTAATGTTCATGGTGATCTTCTCCTTTATGTTGATTTAATTATGCTAATTAATTGATACTATGTTATACAGATTTAACCTCTTCTTGGGGTTTCCAGCTAAACTTTTTGCTCATCCAATCTACTCCTTCTACAATACGAGTAATCATCATAGCTGCCAAGCCATCGCCGGTAGCATTGATCATAGTACCAGGAGCATCAATAATGAAACCAATTGTAGCGATGATAGGAAAAGCTTCCATGGGGAAACCGTAAATGTTCATGATGAGCATTTCTCCGAGCATACCACCACCAGGGACTCCTGACATGACCATACCCCCAACTACAGCAACGGCAGTAGCCAATACCCAATCATTAAATCCGGTAAAAGGACGACCGAACATCCCGCACAGCAAGGCGATTTTCATGATAGTGGAGATACACGCACCTTCCATATGCATGGTAGCACCTATGGGCAAAACAATTTCAGCAATATCCCTAGGTACACCCATTTTTTTAGTAGCCTCCAAGTTGACCGGTAATGTGGCAATACTACTCTGGGTAGCAAAAGAAGTAATTATGGGAGTAACTGCATTTTTGAAAAAAACTTTTATTCCTTTGAATCCTCCGGCGAAAATGCAATAGCAAGGCCAGATAATCACTATATAGCCGATGATGAAGGGGAAATAAAGGGTTAGCAACATATGGGCATAAGTATTGAGAAGTTGACCTCCCATCTCACCGATTAAAGCTGCAAAATACGCACCCAAGCCGATAGGGGCATAAAGCATAATATAGTCAACCATTTTTATAAAGACATTACTTAAATTTTCTAAACCTTTGGCAATGCCCACTCCCTTTTCTTTCATAGAAGCCACTACCAGGCCGAAGAAGATAGAGAAAATGATTAAGGGTAACATGTTCTTACGACTGAGCAATTCCGGAAAGTCTGTAACAGTAAGAGATTTAACAAGTTGTTCACCAGCTGACATGGTTTGTACCACTGCCACTTCGCCTAACTCTAAGTGCATATCTTGGGCTGGGGGATTAATTTGGACAAATAAATACATAAGTCCGGATGAAATGATTCCCGTAACAATAAATACCGCCATTAAGGTTCCTAGGATTTTACCCAACCGCTTCATATTGCCCATAGAGGCAACAGAGCTGCCAATGGAGCAGAAAACCACAGGGACTACAATGGCAAAGATTAAATTAATAAAAATATCTCCCAAAGGTTTTAGTACGACTGCCTTTTCCCCTGCTGCAAAACCGATGATACAGCCAATAATGATGCCACTTAGGAGAATAAGCGGAAAGCGATAAGAATTCCAGACAGTTTGTTTGTTGATTTTAGACATAATACCTACTCCTCCTTAATTAGTTGTAGCGTAAACGCCTATAAACTTAATAAAGCAAAAAACATGCCAAATGTTTATAAAAAAATCGCAACTTTTTCAAAAGTTGCGATAAGGTAAACTAATGTTACTAATACTTAGCTTTTATAAATTTAAAGTTCTTAAAATATCATTAAAATGTCTACTATTCAACAGCTCAATGTAGGATGAAATGGGCGGTATTGGGATTGATTTATCCCAGTTACCTCCCATTTCATCCTATTTTAATCATTTGTCGTCCTAAAGGAGTGATGCGACTGCCACCACGTCCCTTCTTTTGCTGGACATATCCCATTTCCCCTAACCGCTTCAAGGCTGCCCGCACCTGATATTCCGTAAATTCCAAACCTTGCTGGCCACAGGCTTGTACCAAACTTCGCCTGCCCGCAGTTCGTCCTAGTGGAAAGCAGGCCAAAACCCCCAGCACATGGGCTGCTACTGGATCACTATCCAAGGAGGAGTGAAATGTACCCTGCGCCACTGCTGGTGGTACAGTAACAGCGTTTACACGAGTAAAAGCTACCGGTAGATCCTCAGGCTGAACATGGTCTATATCTAAGTGAACAAAATATTCTACATAATTGCGGAGTTCTCGCACATTCCCCTCCCAATCATGAGTTAAAAAAGCCTCCCTTACCGGTGAGCTCAGAGAAAAAGTGGCATTCATCTGCCTTTTGAAGTAATCCATCAGCAAGAAAATATCTTCCCCTCGTTCCCGCAAGGGAGGAACCAAAATGGGCATGGCGCTCAGCCGATAATATAAATCCATCCGGAAATCTCCCGCTTGTACAAGTTCATGAAGATCCTTATTGGTAGCGGCTATAATCCGCACATCCACAACAATAGGCTCCCTGCCTCCCACCCGGGTAACTTCCTTTTCCTGCACTACCCTTAATAATTTGGACTGGAGAGCAGAACTCATATTTTCAATTTCATCAAGAAATATGGACCCTCGATGGGCGTATTCAAACAGCCCGGCCATCCCACCTTTCTTCGCGCCGGTAAAGGCTCCCTCTTCATAACCGAAAAGTTCGCTCTCTAAAAGGGATTCTGTCAATGCCGCACAATTTACTGCAATAAAGGGCCCTTCCCGTCGCGGGGACGTGTTGTGGATAGCATGTGCAAAAAGTTCTTTCCCCGTCCCACTCTCCCCGATAATCAGAACCGAAGCTTTCGTCTTGGCCATCTTGCAGGCAATCTTACATGCTTTCAGCAAGGCCGAACTTTCTCCTACAATGTCCTCAAAAGTATATTTAGCATGGTGACCCTTTTTTAACATCTGCATACGCAGATTGTGCTGTTTAGTTTCTGCATCCTCAAATTTTTGGATGGTAGCAAAGGCTCCTAAATATTGCCCCCGTTCTCGCATAGGTGTCAAAGTTAGGCTTAGATTCACTTCCCCCACTCTGATCAGTTGAGGTTTCAAGCTGCCCTTGGCTTGCCGACAAAGACTAAAAGGGATATATGGCAATACTATTCCCGCAAAGCAGTCCATTACATCCCACCGCAGCACCTGAAGGAAATCCAGGGCCGCTTGGTTAATATCAGTTACTCGGTCCTGTTCATCTACCACAACGATTCCTTCTTCCATGGAGTTAATAATGAGTTCTAATTTATTCTCTAGGGTTAAGTTATGATAGGAAAGCTTGCTAAGACTGTAATCCCCTATAGCCAGACTATCCACATAATCCTTAAACTTTTTACTTTTTAAAAACTCAGGATTACCTAGACGTAGAGCAATCTCACTCACCGTATTAGCGGTAAACACCCGGGGTCCCAGGTCAACCACCTCTTTAACATCCCCCTTTACATAACGCACTTCTCCCGGTGCAATGGCCAGATCTAACTGAGGTATATTCTCCATCCCAGGATAAACAGGTTCAAATTCTATATTATTGACTCCCAGATGGTAAAGTTGCGAGATAGTTTCCATAGCCATATGTAAACTCTGATTTACCAGCATGGCTCTGGTCCCCTTAGGATATTGAGTTAACATATTCAAGGCTTTTTTAGTAAAAGTAACCTGGGATTTAACTATCGGTGATACCGATAAAATTACGGAATTAGCCCATTCATTACGTCTATCATCATATGAAGTACAAGATGTTAGATACAAATCGCAAGTACCTAGCGACATCACCGTACGATCTTCGATACTATAACCATAGATATTGGCAAAATCACCAAAAAGCTGACGTAAAAGTTTTTGATAAAATTCACAAATCTCCACATTCATTGTAATAACTGCTAGTTTTTTTTTCACAATACCACTTTCCTTCCAAACGATATGTGAATTTCCTAATCCAACAAATAACTATAAGTATCTACGACACCTATTCTAACATATAAGAAAGCAACAGATATTCTTAGAGTGATATTAAATAGAAAGCGATAGCAAATGTTATATACACTTGCTATCGTTTAGTTTATTAACTACCCTATTACATTAAAACTGCTTTCCATATGTTTTTGATGCTCTGCCTTAATTCTACTTCTTAAATATTCCTTATTTAAAACTTTAAAACCTGTAAGAGCTAGGGCTTGTGCAGCCAGAATTAACAATTCATCACCCCAGGGCCCTCCCACCGCTTGGGCAAACTCTGCTGTATGAAGCATGCTAGGCCCATTTTCTAAGGTTAAATAAGGATGGATAGCAGGAACTTTTTGACTGACATTACCAATATCCATAGAACCCAAAGCCTGACAATTTTCTATAGCTGTCTTTATTTTTAAGTGTCTCAAGCTCTGAACAAACACTTTAGCTAAAGTTTCATTGGATTTAAAAGGAAGATATCGGGCTTCAAAAGGTGCTACTATCACACGTGTCCCTGTGTTTTCGGCTATACTCTGGGCCTGTAAGATGAATTCTTTCATCAACAGATCTAAGGTTTTTTCTTCTAAAGCCCGCAGATAAAAGCGGGCCTTAGTTTGAGCCGGCCTCACATTCGGAACGCTTCCTCCTTCGATAATCACTCCATCAACTTGACAATATTGGGGCAATAGCTTTTTCCAATCACCCAACCAGAAAAAAAACTTTAGTAATGCCTGTAAACTGTCTCCCCATGTATTCTTTAATACAGCAGAATGTCCGGCTTTACCCGAAAAAGTTACTTCCAGTGCTTCTAAGGCTAAGGAAGAAAAATGTATCACATTACTGATGCCGGGATGAAACATCATCACCGCATCGAGATCTGCAAAAAGACCGTCTTTAAGCAACGGAATTTTTCCCCCTGTAGTTTCTTCTGCCGGTGTACCTATAACTCTGATTTCTCCCCCTTTGCCTTTCATGACACGGTGCAAAGCTTCTGCTGCTCCCAAACTGGCTGTACAAATAAGATTATGTCCACAACCGTGACCGATTTCCGGTAAAGCATCGTACTCAGCTAAAAATGCCACTGCAGGTCTTTTCCCCTCACCTTGGTAGGCTACAAAAGAGGTAGGAAGTCCTCCTGCCCCGCTTTTTACTTGCCAACCTTTTTCTTGCAAAAATGTTGTTAAAGTCTGTAAAGCAAAGAATTCTCGATTACCTAATTCAGGACGGCTATGTATAGCATGACTAATTGCTAATAATTCCGGTTTTAACTCTTTAATTGCAGAGAGGAGCTTAATCTGATTGTTTAGCAAAAAAAAACCTCCTCAAGATAGGTTCTACAATATCTTATGCTATCTTGCGGAGAATTATTTTTTTACTTTGGTAAAAATAACATTATTCTCAGCTATCTTCTTTTATTAATTGGCTACCACATTTTTTTAATATACTAAAAATCTGCTCCTTCATTTTCCGCAGCAAGCATAGGTTGAGTTGAACCGTACTAGATCCTGTAAGGCTTTAGTTTCCATATACTGATGAGTTTTTAAATATACTAGCACATTCCGCAAAGCTTCTGCCGTATCTAAGGATGTGAGACAAGGTACACCAAATTCTACGGCCGTTCTTCTGGTAATATAGCCCATCTGTTCCTGCCTTTTATCGTGTTTACCTTTCTGCAAAGGAATAGTAATGGCCAGCTGAATCTCCTCATTTTTGAGCATATTTACTATTTGCTCTGCTCCTTTTTGTACCTTCACTAAGGTACAATCTATCCCAACTTTTTGCAGTAGATCCGCTGTTACTTGTTCTGCATAGAGTTTATACCCTAGAGAAACAAAGTCTTGCAAAAAAGGTGTAGCCTTGACAATATCTTTCTCATTGAGCATAACTAGAAGATTCCCCATCAGGGGTACTTTCTTATATACTGCCAACAGGGCTTTTAATAAAGCTCTCCCCAGACTATAATCACATCCCATAACTTCTCCTGTAGACTTCATTTCCGGTCCTAAAAAAGTATCTACCTTGGTCAGTTTTTCAAAGGAAAAGACGGGTGCCTTGACGCTATAAAAATCCGGTTCCGGCCATAAACCTCCTAGAATTTGCAGAGAGGAAAGGGTCTGCCATAACATCAAGGCTACGGCAGTCTTGACCAGGTTCAATCCCGAAACTTTACTAAGTATGGGTACAGTCCGGGAAGCCCGTGGATTAATCTCTAAAACATAAACCTTATTTTTATAAATAACAAATTGAATATTAAACATTCCTACTATACCGAAGGCTTTCCCAATTTTTTGGGTATAAGCAACAATCTGGTGTCTTATTTCCGGTGAAAGGGTATAGGGAGGATAAACGGCCATACTATCTCCTGAGTGAACGCCTGCTCCCTCAATATGTTCTAAAATCCCTGCTACTACTACTTCTTTGCCATCACTGATAGCATCAACCTCCACTTCCTTACCGGGCAAATATTTGTCGATAAGCAAGGGGTGTCCCGAGGCTAAGCTTTCTGTCCATTCTTTATAGCTCAGAAGTTCTTCCATACTGTACACAATTTCCATAGCCCTTCCCCCCAAAACGTAAGAGGGACGTACCATCAAGGGAAATCCCAGGCTCTCGGCAATTTGTACAGCCTCCTGGGGTTTAGCGGCCGTTTGTCCTGTAGTCTGAGGGATATCCAGCTCAGTAAGGAGAGCTTCACAACATTTCCTGTCCTCGGCAAGATTAATTCCTTCCACAGATGTCCCTAAGATCTTAACTCCTCTTCTCACTAGAGGTTCCGCTAAGTTAATAGCCGTCTGCCCTCCGAACTGTACAATCACACCTAGAGGTTCTTCCATTTCTACAATATTTAAGACATCTTCCAAGGTTAAAGGTTCAAAATACAACTTGTCGGCTAGATCAAAATCGGTGCTAACGGTTTCCGGGTTATTGTTAATCATGATAGCTTCACAGCCTGCACCCCTTAGGGCCCACAAAGCTTGGACAGAACAATAATCAAATTCTATTCCCTGACCAATGCGAATGGGGCCCGACCCTAAGACGATTACTTTCTTCTTCTTATTATTTTTAACCTCGTTTTCCTCTTCGTAAGTGGAATAGTAATAGGGTGTAGTAGCTGCAAACTCTGCGGCGCATGTATCTACCATTTTATAAACAGGTTGTAGTCCCATTTTTTTGCGATACTGCCTAACCTCCCCTTCACTTTTCTGCACCAACTGAGCCAAATAGTTATCACCGAAACCCCGGACCTTGGCTTCTTTAATTAAATTCTCTTTTAATCCTTCTTGTAATATATCTTTTTCCAGCTCTATTATTCCCTTTATTTTCTCTAAGAAAAAGGGCGTTATTTTCGTGCAATCATAAATCTCCGTTACTGTCCAACAGCGGCGAAAAGCCTCAGCTATAGCAAAAAGCCTTTCATCATCGGGATAAGTCAGCTTATTTTCTAATTTTACATC
>JAHDSB010000052.1 GCA_018433015.1 Clostridia bacterium
CCCTTCCTTTTTTAGCAAAGTAGTATTTTCTTAATCTAGCTAACAAGAGGTTCTTCTTTTAGATCATCATCTTCGGTTTCTTGATTTTCTTCTGATATCATTTCCTCGGTGATTTCTGGTGAATCTGTTTCATTATTTAAGTGTGCTAAGTTTATTTTTTCTGGTTCCGGTTCCAGTAACTCATAGATATTAAGCTTATCTATAAAGTTATACTGACAATTTATAATAAAGTCATAATCTCCCTTAGTACAAATAGGGATATTCATACTTGTAAGGTGTAAGTCTACAGGTATACCGTTTTCATCATAGTCTTTCACATTAAGGGGAAGTGATAATTCAGTGAGGATATCCTTGAATACATCTAGCTCAACTTCTTTATTCACGAGATAAGTTTCTTTATCGTAAATGATCTTTAAGGTTATAATCTGGTCGCTAGAACATCGTTTGTTTGTAATGAATACATTGGTAGAATATCTTTTACCTGCATAAGCTTTTTTGAAAGTTCTATAGGAGACTACTGCTTCCCCCAGGCGTTCACTGTTGCGCAATTCATGTTTACTGGCAAAGCGCTTCCCTGTAGTGGAATCACTTTCTATTTCACTTAAAGTAATATAAAAGGTAGAGTTCCGATGTAATCCGGATATGTATACTTGAAAGGTTTTATCAAATTGCTCCAGGTCTCTAAATATTTTATCAGCTTTATCGATAAGATTTTCATATTCTTTACTCACATTGATTACTAAATTATAACCAAAATCAGCAAAGGGTGTTGAAGCAAGCAGGTTATACTTTGTTATCAGACCTTCAAGTTGAGGCATAATGTCATTAGCCTTTTCTTTGATAACATCGGCATGCTCCTTTTCTTGGGAGCACAAAGCTTTGGTTTGACCATTAATCTTGGCAACCAGATCTGCTACTGTATTCTTCAAGCAATCCAATTCAGCGATAAATTTATTATAATGTCCCCATAACTTCTCGGCTTCAGTAATATTTTTTTGTATTTCCAATAGATCAGTTTTAGACTGCTCAAGAAATTCTTCTGCTTTTTGCATTTTACGAGAGATATGAGATAAATATTTGTCCAGCTTTGTAAGGATATTATTCAATGCTTTCAGCTGAGGTCCAAGATAGTTGTTAAGCTCTTCAGGAAAAGTGCCAACTGTATCAAGAGTTATATTGCAATTTTTGCGAAGTAATTTTAAGTTGGAAACTAGGAGTCTTTTTCTTATTAATTTTTTAGTGGTAAACCAAACTGTTATAAATAGTAAAATAAAAAAAACAGCTACTACTGGTATAAACGTTTTATTTTCAAACCCCATTATTTTTTCGAACCCCCATGGGAATGTATTTTATATAGACTAATTTCTACAATTATATCATAATACCTGCGAGGTAGTTGAAACAAAATAAAGTTTTACAGGAAATTAGTTAGGACCATAGGGTTAAAAACCCCATGTTTTAAAGGTTTAGAAACATTAGGGAAACATAATAACAAAACAATAAAAATAAATTAAATATTCAGATCAAGAAATATGCAGGAAATTGTTATAGAAAGGAAGAAAATCCATATATATGCAAAAATAAAATGGAGTGAGTATTTTGTTGGCTAAGGTGTTAAGTTGTGTCACTATAGGGATGGAACCATACTTAATTGAAGTGGAAGTTGATGTGGCCGGAGGCTTACCGGACTTTGTGATTGTTGGTTTACCTAGTGCCTCTGTTAAAGAAAGTAAAGAAAGGGTAAGAACAGCTATAAAAAATGCGGGTTTTGTTTTCCCGCCCCGTAAAATAATTATTAATTTGGCTCCCGCCGATATAAAAAAAGAAGGAACGGGTTTTGAGCTTGCTATTGCCGTAGGAATATTAGTTGCTACAGGACAAATATTTGCAAAAAATCTCACAGATTACGTATTAGTGGGAGAGCTATCTTTGAAGGGAGAATTAAGGCCTGTATCGGGAATATTGCCCATGTCCCTTTTTCTGGCAAAGCAGGGTAATAAAAGCTTGATATTGCCTCGTGACAATGGAAAAGAAGCAGTTATCACGTCAGTTGATGCCTTTGCTTTCAATTCTTTAAGAGAAGTTAAAGAATTTTTGGAAAATCCTTCTCGGTTTAAGCCGTTAGAAAAGATTGGATGGGATCAAATTGATAAACAAACAGAAAATCATGTTCTTGATTTGAAAGATGTGAAAGGACAACATGTGGCTAAGGGTGCTCTGGAAGTTGCTGCCGCCGGAGGACATAATATTATTTTGGTAGGACCGCCGGGTTCAGGGAAAAGCATGTTAGCTAAATGTTTACCGTCTTTGTTACCACCTTTGATAAAAGAGGAGATTCTGGAAGTAAGCAAAATTTATAGTATAGCAGGGCTTCTTAATAAGGAAAAGCCATTAATAACGGAACCTCCTTTTCGTGCTCCTCATCATAGTGCCTCTTTGACTAGCTTAATAGGAGGAGGAAAATTGCCCAGACCGGGAGAGCTTGCTTTAGCTACTTGTGGCGTTCTTTTTTTGGATGAACTCCCGGAGTACCGCCGTGAAATTTTAGAAGCACTGCGTCAACCTCTGGAGGACAGATATGTAACTATTGCTAGATTATCAGCGACAGTTACATATTCTGCTAATTTTCAGCTCATAGCCTCAGCTAATCCTTGTTACTGTGGGTGGTATGGTGATTTAGAAAAGGAATGTACCTGTACACCTTATCAAGTCAACAAATATCGCAATAAAATATCAGGTCCTCTCTTAGATAGATTAGATTTACAGATAGAAGTGCCACGTCTTACCTTTCAGGAACTAGCCGATGAAGGTGATTCTGAATCTTCGCAAGAGGTGAGAAAAAGGGTGATAAAAGCTAGAGCAATTCAGCATAACCGTTTACAGGACTGTGGGCTAACATGTAATGCCCAGATGACAGGCAAGGAAGTTAGACAGTATTGTCGGCTGGATAAGGAAGCAAGAAACCTATTAAAGCAGGTTTTTGATAGTTGGGGTCTGAGTGGCCGTGCCCATGATCGAATTATAAAGGTAGCCAGGACCATAGCTGATCTGCGGGATAGTGAAAACATAAATTCTGCCCATATAGCCGAAGCCTTGCAATATCGCAGTTTTGATCGGAAAGTAGAGTAAGTTTACCTATTTTCCCGAAGTGTAGCAAAGATAATATGATAAAATAAACTGTTGCTATGATTATAAATAATAGATGAGTCCGATGTTGAAATAATTGATAAACTTGTGGTAATAAGTCAGCTAAGATAGAGAATGAAACAAAGGAAGGAGATTATTATGAAGGATAAAGATATGCTTATTAAGTATGGCTATTGGGTGGCATTAGTTTGTTTTTTTGCAAGTTTCGTTTTTTCATATTCGAGCAAAGAATATCAAAGAGTTTTTTTGAATATAGGTGGTGTCTTGTTAATCATAACAAGTCTTTATAAAATTAGATATGAAAATAAAAAAAAATATAGAAAATAGAGCATTATGCAAAAAACTACTATCCCTTTCTAAAGATTAAGCACTTATTAATAAAGTTCCTTTTTTTCATAAATCTTTATAGATGTAATCACAGAAACACTTAAAACTAAAATAATCATAGCTATCATCAACGGCGTGGAAGATAACCAGCTTAAATTCAGTAAAAACCGTAGTTTCGTTAATGTTGGTATCAGGTGTTGCAACAATCACAATAGAAAAAAGTACTTAATACACTTTAGTGTCAAGAATAAAGTGCCGCTGATTTTTAAGTGGCACTTACATAGAATATAAATATTCATTAATGCTAAATATTTTTATTATGTCCTAATACATCATATCTCTTGCTACGCATTAAAAAGTTAATACGTAATATAACTTAAGACATCCTTTTTATAAAAGAGAGGATGTCTTTGTGTTTCAATAGCTGTTGCTCAAATAGTTCGCACAGCAGAAAGAAATAGATACCATGAATAATATTTATTTTATCTTTTGGGGCTTTTTTAAATTTATATTATTATCTTCTTTTTGGTAGGGCTTTAACGAAGGACTTTTAATAATACGAAATGTTCTTTGTCTATTTTTGGAGGATGTCTTTTTAACACGTGTTTGTAGCCAGCCAAAAGCTTTTGCCATTACAATGCCCCAAAACCCTGCAAGAAGACCGTTTAGCAAAGCTGTCTGTACATTAAAATTCATTTCTTTTAAAAAGAAAATTGTGAGTACATAGATGTACCAAAATGCACCAGCGTAAACAAAACCTTTAAACCAGAGGTACTTGCTTCCAATAAAAAGTACAATGTAAGCAAAAATAATTCCCCATACCGCTGATGTCATAGCTTCAACCAGCGTTCCAAAAAGAATTTCCGCCAAAGTTTCAGGAAACCTTTGTAGAGTTAGCATAACAGCAAAGTCAGAGAAGCTCCTACTTACCAGCTTATAATGTACTAAGATAAGGCTAATTGGTGTCGTAATTAAGAAGGCAATTAGCCCTGAAAGAAACCCATTGACAAATCTATCCTGCATTAATCAATCACCTGCTTTTTGTCTTTTCTTTTAAAATAATTATTATTTGTAACTTTTCTTAGAATGTCCAAATTCACAGTAAATTACGTGTACTTATATATAGGTTATGGTGTACTCCAAAAGAAATTATGCACTAAGTTAAGATATTTTTGCTTTGATTAGGAGGATGTCTTTGTATTTAACAGATTTGTTGCAATAGCTTATACCATAAGTTTTACAGATTTATACATAATAAAAGGAATATTTGTAATAATATAGATTAGTTGCAGTCAGTGTTTGTGAGATAATAGGGATAAGGAAATTCTAGCAAAAATTACTCAAGATGGTTTTAGTTATAAAAATTTTATTAACCTTGGAAAGCTATACATAAAATAATCGGAGGTAAAGAATGATTGTAAAGTAAGAACGGAACTTTATCGCCCTTGCATAACAAAAGATAATGCGTAATAAGTCAAGACATCCTCCTTATTATAGTGAGGATGTCTTTATATTTAGCACATATATTACAGAATATTCTCTATATTTTTTGCGAATTTAAACAAAACAAAAGGAATAGTTAATAATAATGTAGAATTGTTGCAATTAATATTTATAGCACGAATTTTTGGGCTGAATTATGTTACAGTATATATAAAAGAAAAAATAAGAGAAGGATTTCTGAGTAGGTGAATATAGTTGGATAATAAATATCAAGCTGCAGAGAGTTTACAAGATATATTAATGATAATACTGGGATATGAAGATAGAAAAAAGGCAGCAAAAGCTGGTATCTCAGCAGATTTATTTCTGGGAGATAATGGTATTGCCTATTTAAAAGATGGTATTAAAAAGGCAATACTAGAGGTGAAGGTACAGCCTCCATTCAAACAACATTTGCTTCAGTTGTTAAATGATATGAAAGATGATGTACCATTTGAGGAAACGGTAGAACTGTGGGAAATGGTTACAGTTTTGCTGAGATATATTAAAAAAATATAGATTGTTGAAACGTGTCGAAATCTTTATCAAGGATTATATCCCCTTTTGCCGAATGATGTAGGCGAAGGGGGGGTGAAATAATTGAATGAAATTCAAATAATAACTAAAAGGTTAATCGATAGACGAAAAGTAAAAATGTTAATTGATGAAGCATTAGAAGATATTTATAAGGAGATACATAGAGAATTACAAAACTCTGAAACTCCTGAAGTTACACAATACTGGGAATATGTAATAGACGAGGATTTCAGATATACAATTAAAGCTTATGACAAAAGTTTTTATCTTACATTAAACGATATAATTAATATTGTCGAAAAGAAAGCAAATAAAAGTTATAACAAAATAACAAAAGAGGAACTGGTACCTTTAATTACAGAGATGATTAAAGAAAAAGTATAATCACAATAATTATTTATCCGAGCCTGCGGGCTCTTTTTTATGTTCACAATTATTATAAAGGGAAGCAATTTTGGTCCTAAAGTAGAGTAAGTCTACCTACTTTCCCGAGGCGTAACAACATAATGGTATTACATTTGTAGATTTACATAAAACTGCAGTACTGCCTTGGTAGGAAAGTAAAGCTTTTTGTAAGGTATATTGATGGGATAAATGGACATTTGTAGAGAGGATTTCCCAAACCATTTTAGAGGTTAAATTAATTCCCAAATTGTTTGCATAAGCTTTGAGTAATACCTGTTGCATTTTTATAGGCATGTTTTCATCATCTATCCGTTTAGCAAATTTTAAGATAAGGTTTAATTTTTTATGATAAGAATTAATATTCATAATATCCTCCTATAAAAAATATTAATCTATTTATATAATTCGTTAATTGTCTCATTTTTGTAGGTGTTAAACTTAGTAAATAATACCAATCAGCAAGAAAATTGAAGTAATATGTTGATAATTAACCAAATCTTGCATTGCAAAATTAGTTAATATTGATATGATGAAAAGGCTAATTAATATTTTTATTGTTGGAGGAGTAAGATCATGACAAGAAAACAAGTTAATGTTTATATTGAAAAATGTCGACCCCAGGCCGTATTGCCAACTTATGCGCGGCAAGGTGATGCCGGTATGGATATTTATGCTGCTGAGGAAGTAGTTTTGCATCCTGGTGAGACTTTAATTATTCCAGCAGGGCTTAAGGTTGCCATTCCGGAAGGCTATGAGATTCAAATCAGGCCTAGGAGCGGGATGTCCTTTAAAACTCCCTTACGTATTGCCAATAGCCCAGGTACTATAGATGCAGGATACAGGGATGAAATAGGAATAATCGTGCACAATACTTCCTCTAAAGAGTCATATACTATCAAGACGGGAGATAGAATTGCCCAAATGGTTCTTCAAGAGGTGCCTGAGATTAAGTGGTTACCGGTAGAATCAGTAGATTCCCTTGGAGAAAACAGGGGCGGTGGTTTTGGCTCCAGCGGAAGATAAGGAAGAGACCTATCAAGAGCTGAAGTGGTGCAGTATCATACTAGGATGATAAACAAAAGGCCTGCTGAGCGATAGCTTAGCAGGCCTTTGAGGCTTATAAAAGTTTTTCTAATTCATCCAAAGTCTCGGAGAAATCTTGCAAAGCAGCAATAATTGGTGCAGAGGTAGACATATCAACCCCCGCATTTTTCAAGAGAGTAATAGGATAATCGGAACCCCCTTGACATAAGAAGTTAAGATAAGGCTTGAGATTCCTTGCTCGATCATCAATAATACCCTTTGCTAAGGAGATGGCAGCTGAGATTCCGGTAGCATATTGGTAAACATAGAAGGAAGAATAAAAGTGGGGAATCCGAGCCCATTCATAAGTTAATTCTTTATCAATAGTGAAGTTGGGGCCATGATAGAATTCATATAATTGGCGATATTTATTGCATAATCCCTCGGGAGTTAGGGGTATGTCAGATTCAGCCATTTGATGCATTTGCATTTCAAAATCTGCGAAGAAAGCCTGTCGATATAAAGTGGAACGGATGCTATCCAGATGCATGCTGAGCAAGAAGGTCTTTTCTTGTTTAGAATCTGATTTGTTTAATAAATAACGATACATGAAATATTCATTAACGGTAGAGGCTACCTCCGCTGTAAATATTACATAATCGGAATCTACATAAGGTTGGTTTTTATTACTGAAGTAACTGTGCATGACATGACCCAGTTCATGGGACATAGTGAAAATGTCCTCTGTGGTTCCCGTAAAATTGAGAAGAGAGTAGGGATGTAGTCCAAAAATACCGGTGGCGTAAGCTCCGGAAGATTTACCTTTATTAGGGTAGACATCAACCCATCGCTCTGCAAAAGCTTGCTTTAGTACGCCTTGGTAGTCTTTACCTAAAACATTGAGGGCATCCAACACAGTGTTTTGAGCTTCTGGTAAGGTGAAAGATTTGTTAATATTTTCTACCAGAGGAACAAATAAATCGTAAAAGTGAATGCTCTCATACTTGAGCACTTTTTTTCTCAACTCAATGTACTTTTGCAGCAAGTGGACATTATTGCGGACGGTAGAAATAAGGGTATCATACACGTCTAAGGGAATATGATTTTGTTCTAAAGACATTTCCCGAGAAGAATTATATTTTCTAGTTTTAGCAACTAATGTTCTATATTTAACATTTCCGTTAGTAGCAGAAGTTAGAGAATTAATGTGGGAACCATAGGTTCCTAGAAGTCCTTTAAAATAACGCTCTCTGAGGGAACGATCATAAGAACTGAGGATTTTTCGATAATATGTTTCGCTGGCAGTTATCTTATTACCATCTTCATCTTCTATTTCAGGGAAAGTTAAATCATTAACGGTAATATCATCATAAATTTTTTTAAAGGAACTGCCCAGGGCGCTCATACGGGCTAAAATTTCTTCCCCTTCTAAATTTAAGATATGTTCTTTTTGCTTAAATAATTTTTCGAACATAAAGGAATAAACAGCTAGTTCAGGTATTTCATCCTTATATTTATTAAAGGTTTCTTTAGTAAGGTTTAACAACTCGGGTTCATAGAAGGCTAACTGATCACCGATTTTTGCAAAAAGGTTGTCGATTCTTTCAAAATTATTCTTACTAGTTGCATTACCCATATTTACATCAAAGGACATGCGGGCATAGCTCCCTGTCCATTCTAGCTTTTTTCCCAGCTCATCCATTAGCTTTAATGTTTCATGCAAATTAGGAGCACTTGTTGTGATGGTACCTTTTTTGTGTGCTATTTTATTTGCTAATTCCTGAATGTCCTCCAAATCCTTCTCCCAATCATTCTGGGAAGCATAGAGGTGGGTAAGATCCCAGGTATACTCTACGGGAATTTCTTCGCGATTTTTCAAGATCTTTCACTCCTTTGTATATTAAATAAACTATGTATGTTGAGATAATCACTCCCTTAATATTATATTGTATAATATACCCAATGGAAAAATAATCTTGAGAAGAAAATATTTATTTCACAGATAGGAGTAATTATGGAAGCAATTAAAGTAGGGTTAGTCCAGATGGTTGCTGACTTCGATCAGCCGGAAAAAAATTTTTCCAAAATCAAAAATTACATTGCTTTAGCGGCTGAACAGAACCTTGATATTTTATGTTTCCCGGAAATGGCTTTGCCTGGATACTGTAAAGCTGTGGCTCCTGTTAATGTAGAGAAAATCCCGGGGCGGATTACTAAAGAAATCATAGGGTTGGCCCAACGTAATAAGATGATTATTGTCTTGGGGCTTGCTGAGGAAAATGGCAATGATAAGCCCTATATTACGCAATTTATTGCTTTCCCGGAGGGAACATCTGCTTGTTATCGTAAGACCCATTTAGGGCAAAGTGAACAGAGGATATATAGTGCCGCTGATGATATTACTGTTTTTAAAAGCCCTAAAGTTAATTTTGCCATACAGTTATGTTGGGAAGCCCATTTCCCAGAACTGAGTACTATTCAAGGTTTAAAAGGAGCCGAATTAATCTTTGTTCCCCATGCATCACCTGTAGAGATAATTAAGCGAAAAACCATATGGCTCAAGTATTTACCGGCTAGAGCATATGATAACTCCTTATATATAGCCGCTTGTAACCTGCTGAAATCGGATAAGGATAGTAAAGGGGGAGGATTACTGGTCCTTGATCCTAAGGGAAATATTGTTGCTGAGTATTTTGATACAGGAGAGAAATTGCTGACGGTAGAGCTGAATGGAAACCTGGTGAATTACCTCCGGTCCCCTGTGCAAAATTCTATGGGAGGCAAGTATCCCTTAGATATGAGGCGACCAGAATTATATGAAGATCTTTGTAAAAAAACTAAATAGCAGGGACTTTTTAGTAAAAATACACATTGCCTAAAATTGGGGTGATGTGTATATTTCTTTGGTGCAAAGGGAAATCTAGCCTATGACAGTAGAAAAATTTTAGTTTTACAAAAAAAGGAGGGGGCTTGTTGACTAGATTACCCTTAGGAATGATTTTTTTAGTAATTGCCTCTATTTTAGTTTACTTTGGTCTGGCCCAACGCTTGCTTGATAAAATGCGTCTTTCTGATAAGACTGCTTTAGCTGTGATTGCAGCCTTAATTGTAGGCAGTTTCATAGAAATACCTATATCCAGTGGTAATATTAATGTATCACTTAATGTAGGAGGGGCTCTTGTTCCCGTAGGTCTGGCCATTTATCTTTTATATAAAGCCGGTACGACAAAAGAATTAGTCAGAGCCCTGGTTGCTGCAGTTGTAACAGGAGCAGTCATCTATTTTATAGGAAGTTTCATTATGAGAGGAGACCCCAGTGATAGATTAAGTTATATCGATCCTCTTTATGTCTATCCCTTGGTAGGAGGTATTGTAGCCTATATAATAGGACGTTCGCGAAGAGCTGCTTTTGTTGCCGCTACCTTGGGGGTTTTATCCTTAGACTTTATTCATTGGTTTTGGTTATTAAGAACAGGAACCCCCGGTACAGTAAGCCTAGGGGGAGCCGGTGCCTTTGATTCCATAGTAATAGCAGGTCTAATAGCTATATTTTTGGCAGAGCTTATTGGAGAAACCAGGGAACGTCTCCAGGGTGGTCCTGAGTCAGAAGGACGTGATCCTGAGTTAATTAAGAACTTAAGAGGATTTAATAAGGATGAAAATCAGCAAACCGGAGCAAATGTAACTCGTTCTTCGGCAGGAGAAGATGAACGGGAAGAGGGGGATAAATAATGCGGCAAAGAAAAGTATTTTTTATAGTAATTTGCTTGCTATTAATGTTTGTGAGTGGCTTTATCTACTATTATCAGAATAACCCTCAAGTTTATAATGCTCTGGCTGAGGAAGGAATTGAGCTTGATATCTTGGATGTTTTAGGAAAATGGGAAGGAGAGCTCATCGGAGAGGAATGTTATCGTTTAATTGATGAAAATGATAAGGAAATAGACCAAACAGGTCATGTGATATTTGTAGGTGACGAAGTAATATTAGAAGATAATAAGCATTATCAAGTTATAGCTGTTAATGATCAGGAAAGGAAGGCTACTTGCAAATTAGTAGGCCAAGCTGAATTACCCTGGCAGAAAGAATGGGACGAAGTACCTGTTATAGATATAGCTGCTGATAACAAAAGAGTAGGTATATATATGACCCATACTGATGAATCTTATGTCCCCACAGATGGTACGGAAAGTAAACCGGGTAATGGAGGAATTTTAAAAGTAGGCAAAACCTTATCTGAACGGTTAAATACTAAGGGACTAGATGCTAAAATTAGTTATGATAAACATGATCCTCACGATGCTAATGCTTATCACCGTTCCAGAAAGACGGCAGTTAAATTGTTGAAAAGTAATCCCTTGGCTTTAATAGATGTACACAGAGATGGAGTCCCCGATCCCAATTTTTATAGTACTAAGCTTCAAGGTAAGGCTGCTACAAAAATTAGATTAGTAGTAGGCAGACAAAATCCCCATATGTCCGCAAATTTAGAGTTTGCTAAGAAGGTAAAAGCTTATTTTGATAAGAAACAACCGGGATTAATAAAGGGGATATTCATGGGAAAAGGCAATTATAATCAGGATTTAGCCCCTCGGTCACTTTTGTTGGAAGTAGGAACCCATACAAATTCTCGTAAAGCGGCAGAAAATGGGGTAGCTGTTTTTGCAGACGGTTTAACTAGAATGTTAGGTGTTGTGGCAGAGACTGGAAGAGAACCGGCCACAAAGACACCGGCAACAGGAAAAGGAACTAACAATGCTATCTTGTGGTTGTTAGGTTTTCTAGTAATCGGAGGAGGCGCCTATCTCTTTATCAGTACAGGAAGTATTAAGGGATCAGTTAAGAAATTATCAGGTATGAGCAAGGAATTCTCGAATTATTTAGGACCATTTAAAAATAAAAATAAAAAGGAAAAAGAAGATGACAATTGAAATATATTTATAATTGTTTTGGCGGATCCCATTCTTCTGTTACAACAGCTGGTATACATTTAGGTTTATTACCTAGAGAGCGGGTGGCAGAGAACAAGGAGTTATTAGCTTTACCTTATTATGATGCTCAAGTAGCTAAAGACCATGGAAGGTTACGTTTTATGGGCTTTGATGAACTGGGTAATGAAGTATATGTAACGGGTTCTAGAAATTTGAGAACAAGGTATGAACGTATTATGCGCAGTGTTTTGACGATAACAGGAACTAAACAGAAAGATATAGTAATTATTAATACGATGCCCTATGTGAATTTATGGATGATGATTGGAGGTTACCTATCTAGGCGCTTAGGCTTTTTTAGGGTAGGAAGATCCATTATTCTTTATGGAACACGATGTTCGTACTATAAATTTATTCATCTTGTAAACTTGATAAAAATGCAATAGTTTCAGAACCCGGGGGTTTAGCTGTGAAAATAATTTTTCAAGATCAACTTGGCTGTTATGCGGCGTTAGTAGCCGCTGCTTATTATACAGGGGTTTTGCAGGAGACCCCTTCATTATCGGACATAACAACTTTACCTTCTTTTGCCGACCATACCAATCTATTACCAGGTAATTTATTTTACTTAGGGAAAGATCAGGAGGACAACGAAATATATACTTTAGGAGTGGGGCGAGAAGGTAAAGTTATTGCCACTTCAATCTATGACCTTTTCAGAATCTTAAATAAAAGTGAGATAGTATATGTTATAGATGTATCCTCCATAAACTTTCTTCCCCTGAGGCTATTGTGGTATTTGAAAATGATCAGACCTCTACGGAGGTCCGTTACCATAGCTAGTGCTTTCTTGATAAAAAGCAAAATGCCACAAATTATTGACTATATTAAAAACGAAAGAATGAATATAACATCTTAACCAGGTCTATACCTGGTTTTAAACATGAAAAGCTTGACGCTTAAATTGTGATAATAGATAATTAGGTAGAGTTTGCTAATAATTTTTGATTTGTGGTGATGAAAATGAAACAATGTGCTGAAATTCTTGCTATTAATCCTGATTCCCTTGCCGAGGAATTAGAGTTAGAAGTAGGAGATGTAATAGCAAAAATCAATGATAAAAACATAACGGACCTTATCCAGTTTCAATTTGAGTGGGCCGGAGAAGAAGTTTCTCTGGAAATAGAGAAGAAAACTGGCGAAAAAGAAATCTATGAGATAGAAAAAGATTATGATGAACCTTTAGGAGTGGTTTTTAATCAAGCTGTTTTTGATGGGTTGAAATATTGTCAGAATAAGTGCTTATTCTGCTTTGTTGATCAAATGGCTCCTAATATGCGCAAAACTTTGTATGTTAAGGATGATGATTATAGGTTATCCTTCCTGCAGGGTAATTTTATTACTTTAACAAACTTACGGGAAAGTGAAATTGAGAGAATAAAAAAAGAACATTTATCCCCCTTGTACGTTTCTGTCCATACTACTAATGGGGAACTGAGAAAGAAATTATTAAACAATCCTAAGGCGGGTAAGATATTAGATATATTAAAAGAACTTTCTGCCGCAGGAATAAAGATACATACTCAGGTTGTCTTATGTCCCGGCATCAATGATGGAGAATATCTAGAGCAAACTTATCTTGATTTAAAGGATATTGAGGGAATACAATCATTAGCAGTAGTACCTGTGGGATTAACGAAATTTAGAAAAAATTTAGCTGTAATAAAAACGTATACCAAAGAAACTGCCTTAGAGATTATCGAATGGGCGGAAAAACGGCAACAAGCGTGTCGTGCTACGAAGAATACATCTTTCCTATGGCTTTCCGATGAGTTTTATCAACTGGCAGATAAGAAAGTTCCGCCCTATGAAATATATGAGGATTTTCCCCAACTGGAAAACGGGGTTGGGATGGTACGTCTTTTATGGGATGATTTTGCTCATTATAATTTACCGGAGGAGATTAAGCCTGCCAAGGAGTTTATTATAATGACGGGGGCCTCGGGTAGATATGCACTACAGCCTATAGTAAAGCGTTTGAATGAAATAAAAGGATTACAGGTTGAATTAAAAGTTGTACAAAATATCTTCTTTGGGTCAACAGTTACGGTGACAGGTCTATTGACAGGTGGATGCCTGTTAGAAGGATTAAAAGATGCAAAGGAAGGGAGCAAAGTTTTGATACCTTCCGTGATGCTTAAAACCCATGAAAATAAATTTCTTGACGATTTAACAATTGCAGAGGTAGAAGACGCCTTAGGTAAAAATATCAAAATAATTCATGCAGAATCAACGGCAAAAGATATAATAGATAAGATAAGAAGTAACTAAAGGAAGGTGATAATAATGGGTTATAAACCGGTAGTGGCTGTAGTAGGTAGACCAAATGTGGGCAAATCCACCTTGTTTAATAGATTAATTGGCGGACGACATGCTATTGTTGAAGATAATCCCGGGGTTACAAGGGATAGACTTTATAGGGACTGTGAATGGATTGGTAGAAATTTTACTCTTGTTGATACGGGCGGTATTGATTTTACAGATAAAGATGATTCAATATTAGCACAGGTGAGAAAACAAGCCCAGATTGCTATTAATGAGGCTGATGTAATTCTTTTTTTAGTAGATGGCAGGACAGGATTAACTAGTAATGATGAGAATATAGGGGAAATCTTGAGACGTTCCCAAAAACCAGTTATACTTGTGGTTAATAAAGTGGAAGATTTCAAACAAAATGATAATATCTATGAATTTTATCAACTAGGCTTAGGCGATCCTGTGGCTATTTCTGCTTCCCATGGGTTAAATGTGGGGGACCTTTTGGACAAGGTGGTAAGTTATTTTAAAGATATAGATACGGAAGAATACGAGCCAGATATTATTAAAATGACAGTAGTAGGAAGACCGAATGTAGGCAAATCTTCCCTTGTTAACGTAATATTAGGTCAAGAAAGGGTAATAGTTAGTAATATAGCCGGCACTACCAGAGATGCTATTGATACACCCTTTGAGAGGGAAGGTCAACAATATATACTAATAGATACGGCAGGAATGAGACGCAAGAAAAATATTAATGAAAGCACGGAACGTTATAGTGTCATTCGAGCACTACGGGCAATTGATAGAAGTGATGTTGTATTAATGATAATTGATGGGACTACGGGGGTAACAGAACAGGATAAACGAATTGCCGGATATGTACACGAAGCAGGCAAAGGTGTTGTAATAATAGTAAATAAATGGGATTTAGTGGAAAAAGATGAAAAAACAATGACTAAATATGAACAGAAAATAAGGGTTGAATTAGGTTTTATGCAATATGCTCCCACCCTCTTTGTTTCAGCTTTAACTAAACAAAGAGTGTCCAAAATTATTGAATTGGTAAATTTTGTAGCAGAACAACAAACCCGTCGTATTGCCACTAGTGTCCTTAATGAAGTCTTTTCTGAAGCAGTACAGCTGACTCCACCCCCTGCAGATAAAGGTAAACGTTTAAAAATTCTTTATGTAACTCAAACTGGCATTAAACCACCGCATTTCGTGCTCTTTGTTAATGAGCCAGAATTGCTTCATTTCTCTTATCGCAGATATCTGGAAAATGTACTCAGAGAAAATTTCGGTTTTCAAGGGACACCGTTAGTACTTATCACGAAAAAAAGAGAAGGATAGAGGAGTTTTGTTAGATGGAACTATTAGTTGTTGTAGTATGTGGTTATCTATTAGGCTCTACATCTTTCAGTATTATTGTGACTAAACTGGTAAAGGGAGTAGACATCCGAGATTTTGGCAGCGGAAATGCCGGCATGACTAATGTTTTGCGGACTTGTGGCAAAAAATGTGCGGCATTAGTGCTAATTGGTGATGTTGCCAAAGGTGTTATTGCTACTTTTATAGGGCTTAGCTTAGGTAGTATAAGTTATGCAGTAATAGGAGGTCTTGCGGCCATGCTGGGACACTCTTATCCCCTGTTTTTTGGCTTTCGGGGCGGGAAGGGTGTAGCTACAGGTTTAGGCATTATACTAACATTAGTTCCTGATATAACTTTAATAGCTTTTGGTATTTTTGTTGTTACTGTATTTTTCACCCGTTATGTATCTTTGGGTTCAATATTAGCAGCCTTAAGTGTGCCAATTAATACGCTTTTATTTCATAAGCCGCTGCCTGCAATAGTTTTTGGTTTTGCAGCTTCAGCTTTAGTTGTTTATAGCCATAGATCTAACATTCAGAGGTTGTTACAGGGTAAAGAAAATAAAGTTGGTAAAGCTAAATAATATTGCTAAATCGTATTAAGGAGATGTTTTTTGTGGCAAAAGTCGCAGTAATTGGAACGGGTAGCTGGGGTACGGCACTCTCATTGGTTTTAGCAAAAAAAGGCCATGAAGTCTTGCTCTGGGGGAGAAACCAAGAAAAGGTTGATGCTATCAACCGCTCCCGAGAAAATATTTATTATCTGCCGGGAGTTATTCTGCCCCACGGTATAACAGCTACAACTGATTTAGAAGAAGCGTTGCATAAAATTAAGTATATAGTAATGTCTGTACCTTCCCATACTACCCGGGAAGTATGTAAAAAAATAAAGGAGTATGTTACACCGGGAAGCATCATCATTAACACGGCTAAAGGAATTGAAACGGGCTCTCTAAAAAGGTTGAGTGAGGTAATTAGTGAGGAGCTTAGTGACAAAACCACAGATATCAGTGTATTATCAGGTCCCAGTCATGCTGAGGAAGTAGGAAATGACATGCCTACAGCAGTTGTGGCGGGGGCTATTAATAAAGAGACAGCGGAAGCCGTTCAGGATTTATTCATGTCTCCCAAGTTTAGAGTTTATACTAATCCTGATTTAATTGGTATTGAATTAGGAGCTGCCTTAAAAAATGTAATAGCTCTGGGAACAGGAATTGCTGATGGATTAGGCTATGGGGATAATTCTACCGCCGCCTTAATCACTAGAGGTGCAGTAGAAATAGCCCGTTTAGGTGTTGCCGCAGGGGCTAATAAATATACCTTTGCCGGTCTTACCGGTATTGGCGATTTAATTGTTACTTGTACTAGTGTACATAGCCGCAATCGCCGGGCAGGCATTCTGATAGGACAAGGCTATTCCCTGGAAGAAGCCGTTAAAGAAGTGGGAATGGTTGTTGAAGGAGCAAAAGCTGCCCAAGCAGGCAGTGTGCTCAGTGAAAAATATCAAGTATCCATGCCAATTTGTCAGGAAACAAATAAAGTGTTATTTAAAAATAAAAATCCCCGTGAAGCTGTGGTAGATTTAATGATGAGGCATAAAAAACATGAAGTTGAAGAAGTTGCTAACTGGAAATAAAGTAAAATAAAAAGGCATTATTATAATTTAAAACAGAATCAATGTTGGGCCCTATGCTTTAAGCATAGGGCTTTTTATATTATTAAGATTCTTAAATATAAACTTTTTTATTATTGCGGATATCTTGAAGATTTCTTAAGAATTTCTTAAGAAATTAGTCCTAAAATAAAGCTATTAAAAAACTTAAAGGGAAGTTGAGATTATATGAAAATTATGGTTGCAATACCTGCCTATAATGAAGAAAAGAATATTTTCAGAGTAGTGCAGGCAGTAAAACATCATCATCCGGAGGTTGACGTTGTGGTAATCAACGATGGTTCAAGGGATGGTACGGAATCTGAGGCCCAAAGGGCCGGTGCCTTTGTAATAAACCTTCCCCAAAATCTTGGTATTGGAGGGGCTGTTCAAACCGGATATATTTATGCAGGCAGGAAGGATTATGATGTAGTAATTCAGGTGGATGGAGATGGACAACACAATCCGAAGGATTTAGCAAAACTGGTTGAAGTGATTGAGAAGAATAAGGCAGATATGGTCATAGGCTCTAGGTTTGTGGAGAAAACTGAGTACAAATCAAGTAAGATGAGAAGGCTGGGAATCAAATTTTTTTCAAGGTTTGTGTCTCTTGTGTGCAGGAGAAATTTCTTTGATACAACCTCTGGCTACAGGGCCGCTAATAAAAAGGTAATTAAGCTTTTCTCGAGATATTATCCCCGAGATTATCCCGAGGTAGAAACAATTGTCTATGCTTCTAAAAGAGGAGTACGGATTAAAGAAATTTCGGTAGATATGGATAAACGGCAAGGGGGAAGCTCCTCTATTACTCCATTAAGGTCGATTTATTACATGATTAAAGTTACCTATGCCATTTTACTTCAACCCTAATCAAATGAGGTGATGTTATGAATATATATATATATTGTCTGCTTCTTTCAATGGGATTTTTAATGGGGGCATTATATTTCGTTAAAAAAAGGGTACTTAATTTTAACTATAGTATATTTTGGATTTCAATAAGCTTGATACTTGTTATCCTTTCTCTTAATGTACGTTTTACCGAGAGTATGGCAAGGGCAGTGGGAATTTCCTATGCACCGGCATTTCTTTTTTTAACAGGTATAGTTTTCGTTTTAGTTTTGATATTCTACTTGAATTTAACAATATCGAAAATGCAAAGAGAACTTACACTGCTCACTCAGGAAATAGGGATAATTAAAAGCTCAAGTAGTGAAGGTGAGACTAATAAATGATATACATATTGCTTTTAATCAATATAACATTTCTTGTTATTGGACAGACCTTATGGAAAATTGGGTTGTCAGGAATGAATTTGAAATTTAATGTTCATGGAATTATAAGGCTGTTCTTTAACTCTTATATTTTGGGGGGATTAGCTATATATGCAGTGGCTACTGTAATTTGGTTCTATATTCTGTCCAGATCAGAGCTGTCAGTGGTATACCCGCTTCAGAGCCTTTGTTATGTTGCAGCGACTATAGTTGCCTTTTCGATTTTTAAAGAAAGCATACCACTAACCAGATGGCTGGGAGTTGGATTAATAGTATTTGGAGCATACTTTGTAGCTTTTTAAATAATAGGAGCATTCCTGTAATAAACAAAAATGAGTTTTGAAAAAAAGAGTACCTCCTGTTAACATACGAGGTGTCAGCCTTCGCGAAGCGACCCTTAAATAACAGAGGAGGTACCCAAAGTGAAGTATACACAGAATAAAAAGATAATGCAAGTGACAGAAAAGACATTGATAGTTGGCGTAGATATAGCTAGTGAAATTCACTATGCAAGAGCGTTTGATTACCGAGGGATTGAACTAGGAAAAGTAATGAAGTTTAGTA
>JAHDSB010000059.1 GCA_018433015.1 Clostridia bacterium
ATATCCCCTATATTCTTTAGGTCACTATACTAATATATTCGGCTAAACTACTAAAAATATGGGGGTCACCTTTCAATAAGGCAACCCCCTCCATATCTACGATTCATAATTTTTCTGTAAATCATGATATACGTTTAAGGCATCTAAATATAGATTACTTTCTTTGCTAATACTGTAGTTATCAAGCCTCTCTTCTATTCTACAGATTCCTTGATCATCAACAGTTACTTGCCCTGATATTTGGTCATTATTAATAAATATAATAGTAATTGCTTCATCATAATTAATTTCTTGCTTTGTTGTTCCCACCAATTTAATATCATTATACTTCTTAACAAGGGAATCAATAGTGTCTTGGTCTACCTTATCTTTAGCCGTATATATGCTTTTCCCATAAGATATTGTAAAACTCTCTGCAGTAATTTCCTTCACTTTATTGTTATTACCACACCCTGTTAGTGCAAAACATAATATAAAAATTGCTATAAATATAATGCTTATACTGCTAAATTTTTTCATATCTGCTACCTTTCTTTTACTCAAACTAAATATTATTATTCATTATAACTTATCTTTTACTTCACACACAAATTAACAACTAAACATCTATATCAGGACTTTTTTTCTCCAAAAAGTGTTATCATATATACTATAATTATCATCTATAAGAATTTTATATTATTTGGGGTTTGACTTTAGAGCATAGTTAAGTGTACAATAAGCTGTAAAAAGAAGAAAAATTAAAATAGTTATCGGCAATGATAAGGATAGTAATAAAGGGTTACTGCTTACAGAGACATAGTCAGTTTGGTGGAAGATTATGACAGTGCTTTTTATGAAGATCACCTTAAAGCCAAGGTTCTGAAAATCCAGTAAGGACCTTCGTACGAATACGTTACATTCGCCAAGTGATAGAATAGTAAATACTTATATTTACTATTTTATAATGAGGGTGGTACCACGGATATTTCGTCCCTAAGTCTTTAGACTTAGGGATTTTTATTTTTAACCTATACAAGAAAGGATGAATCAGATGAAAGAATATAAGGCCTTACCTCATATTCCTATAGCTCAACGAGAACAAAGTATGGCTGACTATTGGGAAGAACAAAATATTCTTGATAAAAGTATTGAAAATCGGGAAGGTAAAAAGTCTTTTGTATTTTATGAAGGACCTCCCACGGCCAATGGAAAACCAGGAATACATCACGTTATTGCTAGAACTTTAAAAGATTCTGTTTGTAGATATAAAACTATGACAGGTCATCAAGTAAAAAGAAAAGCCGGCTGGGATACCCATGGTCTGCCCGTAGAAATCGAAGTAGAAAAGCAATTAAAACTTAGCAACAAACAAGAAATTGAAGATTACGGCATCGCTGAATTTAATAAAAAATGTAGAGAATCCGTTTTCGTTTATGAAAAACAATGGCGGGAAATGACAAAAAGAATGGGTTATTCCATCGATTTGGATAATCCTTATATTACCCTGGATAACAATTATATTGAATCGGTATGGTGGATTTTAGATAAATTCTTTAAAGAAGGTTTTATTTATGAAGGACATAAAATCTTACCCTATTGTCCCCGCTGCGGAACGGGACTGGCTTCCCACGAAGTTTCCCAGGGCTATAAAGAAATAAAATCCAATACAGTAATCGTTCCATTTAAACGTAAGGATCATGAGGAATATTTCTTAGCATGGACAACCACTCCCTGGACCTTAGCTGCTAACGTGGCCCTATGTGTTCATCCCGAAGTAACTTATGTGAAAGTAAAAACTGCCGATAAAGTATATTATCTTGCTAAAGATTTAGCTGCCAAAGTTTTAGAGGAAGAATTTGAAGTTCTGGAAGAACTAAAGGGTAAAGACTTAGAATACATGGAATATGAACAACTCATGCCCTTTGCCCAACCAGACAAAAAGGCCTTCTTTATAACTTTAGCCGATTATGTTACTACCGCAGATGGTACCGGTATAGTTCATATTGCTCCCGCTTTTGGTGAAGATGACTATCAAGTAGGAAGAAAATATAACTTACCTGTTTTACAACCTGTAGATGAAGAAGGTAAATATATAACTACACCTTGGGAAGGCAAATTCGTTATCGACTGTGATGTTGATATCATTAAATGGCTAGCTGGGGAAGGTAAAATTTACAGCAAACAAAAAATGGTGCACAATTACCCCCATTGTTGGAGATGTAATACACCCCTCTTATATTACGGAAAACCCAGCTGGTATATTGAAATGACTAAACTCAAGGACCAGCTAATTGCTAATAATAACTCTGTTAATTGGTTCCCTGATTATGTAGGGGAAAAGCGTTTCGGCAACTGGCTGGATAACTTGAATGACTGGGCTTTATCCCGAAACCGTTATTGGGGTACTCCTTTAAATATTTGGAGATGTGAATGTGGTCATACTACTTCTGTGGGCTCCAGAAAAGAATTAGTCGAAAAGGCTATTGAAGATATCGACGAATCCATCGAACTCCACAGACCATATGTGGATGATATCCATCTGAAATGCGAAAAATGCGGTAAGCCCATGACTAGAGTAACAGAAGTAATAGACTGCTGGTTTGATAGTGGAGCTATGCCTTTTGCTCAACTTCATTACCCCTTTGAAAATGAAGATAAGCTGGACGAATTATTCCCGGCCGACTTTATCTGTGAAGGAATTGACCAAACTAGAGGCTGGTTCTACTCCTTAATAGCCATCTCTACTTTTGTTAAAGGAGTGGCACCTTATAAAAACGTCTTAGTAAATGACCTGATTTTAGACAAAGAAGGCAAAAAAATGTCTAAATCTAAAGGTAATACAGTAGATCCCTTTGAAATGTTTGATAAATACGGGGCTGATGCTTTAAGATGGTATTTATTATACGTATCTCCCGCTTGGATGCCGACAAAATTTGATGTGGAAGGCTTAAAAGAAGTTCAAAGTAAATTCTTTACCACCATCCAAAACGTCTACGCCTTCTTTACCCTATATGCTAATATCGACGGAGTAGATATCAAGGACTTCTTTATTGAATATAAAGATCGTCCCGAACTGGATAGATGGATTTTATCTAAATATAACAACCTGATTAAAGAAGCCCGTCAAGATTTAGAAGTATACAATCTCACAAAAGCTATTAGAAAAATTCAAGAGTTTGTAAATGACGATCTATCTAACTGGTATATCAGAAGGGCTAGACGGAGATTCTGGGCCACAGAATTAACGGAAGATAAGAAAGCGGTATATAATACCACCTATGAAGTATTGATAGGTGTGGCCAAATTAGTAGCTCCTTTCGCTCCCTTCCTGGCTGATGAAATCTATCAAAACTTGACGGGAGGAACTTCCGTACATTTAGCTGATTATCCGGAAGTTAACGAAGAGCTCATTTTAGCAGATGTAGAAGAACGCATGGATTTGGTAAAAGATTTAGTAGGTCTGGGCAGGGCCGCCAGGGCTCATGCCAAGATCAAGGTTCGCCAACCTCTTCAAAAAATCTTGGTAGACGGCAAATATGAAGATTTAATTTCTGACCTGGCCCCCTTAATCCATGAAGAATTAAATATTAAAGAAGTAGTCTTTGAAAAGAAATTACGAAACTTTATGGAATTCAGTTTAAAACCTAACTTTAAAACAGCAGGACCTATCTTAGGTAAAAAGATTAAGTCCTTAGGTAAAGCTCTGGCTGACCTGGATGCTTCAGAAGTAGTACCCAAATTAAAAGCCGGCGAAAGCATTGAGCTCATCTTAGACGGGGAAGCCACAAACATTACTAACGATTTTGTGATGATCAATATTGAAGCTAAAGAAGGCTTTACTGTAGAAATGGAAAATAATCTCTTCGTAATCCTGGATACCACCTTAACAGAAGAATTGATCTACGAAGGACTGGCCCGAGAGTTTATTTCTAAAGTACAACAAATGAGAAAGAATAACGGCTATGAAGTTGCCGATCAAATCAACATCTTCTTCGACGGTGATGAAGATATTGCTAAGGCCGTAGATTTGCATAGGGATTATATTATGCATGAAACCTTGGCCGTTAAGATTGAAAAAGTAACTGATGACGGCTTCGAAAAACAAAATCTAAATGACCATGAAACAGGAATCAAGCTAGAAAAAATCTAAGCAAAAACGCACCTTTGGAAATTATCCTAAAGGTGCGTTTTTTATGTCCCTACCAATTGCAATTGCTTTTCTTAATCTTCTGTCCAGATATATTCTATTCCCTTTTTAAGCGTTTTTTCATTAATAGACCCCTGTGCTCCTGTTATGATATAACCTTCTTTATCAATAAAAAGAGTTGTTGGTATGGAGCGAACACCATAAATAGAGCCTCCTTTAATCTTTATATCATAATATACAGGGAAAGTATATTCTTTATTCTTAATAAAAGTCTTGGCTTTATCCAGGGTTTCTCTTTCACCATCTGTCTGATTCAGCATTATAAAAGTAACATCATCCTTATATTCGTTATATACCGTTTGAAAATGAGGCATTTCCGCCTTGCACGGGGGACACCAGGAAGCCCAGAAATTTAACACAATGGGCTTGCCAAAAAAGTCGGATAACTTTACCTCTTCCCCTTCTTTATCAAGCATGGTAAAA
>JAHDSB010000098.1 GCA_018433015.1 Clostridia bacterium
ATATAGATGATGGTAAAATCCAGTATGTTCATGATGGTACTAACACAACTTCAGACAGCTTTACTTTTAAAATAATTGACGGAGTACCAAATGAGTTAACAGGACAAACATTCAGTATCACAGTAACTCCAGTGGATGATGATATACCTATAGTAACAGATTACAGTCCAACCCAGGGAAAAGTAGATGTAGCCATAAACAGCAGCTTACAGATGACTTTTAGTGAGAATGTAGCAAAAGGAACAGGCAATATTAGAATTTGCAAATATACAGATGATACAGTTATGGAGAGTATTTCAGTAGAAGATGTACATATAATTGATAACAAAGCAACTATCAATCTTACAAATGATCTACAGTATAATAGTCAGTACTATATTAAGATAGACCATGGTGTTTTCAAAGATAGTGCAAATAATGTTTATACAGGCATAAATGACAAAACAACCTGGAGTTTTACAACCACAGCAAAACCGGATGCTCAAGGACCCACAGTAGAAAGCTTTAGTCCGGCTAACGGATCGACAAATGTAGCTATCACTAGCAACTTAGAAATACTTTTTAGCGAAAATATCGAAACAGGTACGGGATACATCACCCTATATAAAGAAGCTGATAACACAGTAGTAGAAGAAATCTATGCAGATAGCAGCAATATTCAACTGGAAGAAAAGAAAGTTATCATTACCCTTGATGAGCCTTTGGAATACAGTACCTCATATTACCTCAATATCGATAGTACTTGTTTCCAAGATAAAGTAGGTAATCTCTATGAGGGAATCACTGATAAAACCACTTGGTCTTTCATCACAGCAGGTGCACCGGATTCCTCAACCCCTTATGTGGTAGCTACAGATCCTAAGGATAAAGAGACAAAAGTAGCCGTAGACCAAGATATAGAGATAACCTTCAGTGAAAAAATCTTAGCTAAGGACATGAACCTGTTAACCTTAGAAAAAGAAGGAACCATAACAGAGTATGTCTATGACATCGATGACAATGTCTTAACTCTGGATCCGCTGGAATATCTGGATTATGGTAGCACCTATACAGTAGACATTCCGGAAGGAACAGTAACCGACGCCGTGTATAATCCTCAAAGTGCTCACCAAATAACCTTCACTACCATAAACAACGAAGCAGGATTAAGCAAACTAACCCTCAGTGAGGGAACTCTGAGTCCCGATTTTGTAGAAGAGATAACAAAATACACAACTAAAGTAGAGCATGATATTAGCGAACTAACTATAGTACCTACGACAGTAGATCCTGAGGCTACAATAAGAGTAAATGGAAAAACAGAAACCAATGGAGAAGAAACCAGAGCACTAGACCTGGATGTAGGAGAGAATATAATAACTATAGAAGTCACAGCAGAAGATGGAACCACAAAGACATATACCATAAAAGTAACCAGAGCAAGCAAAGAAAGTAATAGTGGAAGTAGCGATGACAGCAGCCATAAGAGTTCCAGCAGTAGTGACAAGAAAAAGGATATAGATGTAGAAGTAAACGGGAAGAAACAAGAGTCCTTAGGACAAGCCGAAACTAAATACCAAAGAGGACAAAAAGTAACCACGGTAAAGATAAATGAAGAGAGATTGGCAGAAAAATTAGCCCAAGAAGGTAAGAAATCCCTCGTAACCATTCCTCTAGAAAACGAAAAGGGAACAGTAAGGGGAGAGCTAAACGGCCAGATGGTCAAAAACATGGAACAGCAAGAGGCCGTACTGGAAATCAAAACAGCAAAGGCAGGCTATACCTTACCGGCTAAACAGATTAAAATAGATGAAGTATCTCGAAAAATAGGCCAAGAAGTAGAATTAAAAGACATCAAAGTAGCAGTAGAAATCGGAGAAACACCACAAGAAATGGTGCAAGTAGTAGAAAGTGCAGCTAAGAAAGATGAATACACTTTAGTAGTACCTCCTGTGGACTTCACCGTAAACTGCAGCTATGGGGATAAAACAGTAGAAGCTAAAAGCTTCAGTAACTATGTAGCAAGAACCATCGCCATCCCTGAGGGAATAGACC
>JAHDSB010000129.1 GCA_018433015.1 Clostridia bacterium
AAGCAATAATTGCGCATAACAGTACCGACATGCCGGTAGGTATCTTAGCTTTCAAGGCACCCCAAATTAAGACGCACACAAAAGCTAACAACAAGCCCACGGCTTCACCAAAGGTGATTTTTCTTTTTTCTTTTGTCATAACAAGCCCCCTTTGTTTTGATTTTGTATACCGATTGTATACTATAAGTTTAAATATTTATACTGCATTTGTCAATATGTTTTCACAATTTACACTATTGTGTCGATAAGGAGTAATTTTCCTCACGGGGGTTATGCTTATACCGCTATAATTAGGTTAAAGCTTGATATGGCTGCATCCCTATTCCCTCTTAGTTCTCTTCATAAGTTAGTTTTCTTAATAAATCTTGCCAAACTCCTTGGTTTTGATGGCACCTAGCCTAGCTTTTAAAAAAATCGCAGGATTACTAATGAAGATTTTGCGTTATATTTGTACACCCGTTGTATACTAATTGTATTAATAAAAAAGTCGCCTCTGAGGCGCTTTGAAATTATTCCCTTGTTCGGGAAAAAGGAATTCTATTAAGATATGTGGAATCTTTTTTTGATAATATCTTTAAGTTTGGAGTGTCTAGTATGTTTTTTAAATTCGGTATTAAGAATAAAACGGTAAAAGAACTGCGCAAAAACCAAGGCTATACTACGAGAGAATTAGCAGCACGGATCAAGGTAGATAATATAGACATTTTGAAAATTGATAATCTGAAACTAAAAGAAGTTAAGGAACCTCTTTATTCTAAGATTCTCCCTATTTTGAACGGTGATGATGTTGATAAAATCCCTTGGCTGTAAAGAGATTGCTGTATTCCACCACCCGGAAAATTAATTTAACATCCCTAGCCCTATCCTGCACCTACACAAATTTTTCAGCTATATTAACTATCAGGAGATAGAACACCGGGAAACAAGCCCGGTGTTTTCTTAATTTAGAAGATTTCTCCTTTTAAAATGAACCATAAGGGACATGGTGACTAAATATAGGTGGAAAGGGAATTTTGAAGGGAGGTTTTCAAAAATGAGGAAAGGATGGTTCAGTTGAGCCCGGATAAGTTAGACAGCCTTGTTGATCAGTACGGCATTGCCCTCTATAAGTTGTGCTGCAAGCTGGCCCTAAATAAAGCCGATGCCGATGACTTATATCAAGAAACTTTTCTTAAAGCAGTGGAACAATGCCACAAAATTGATGAGAGCAATAATCCCCAAGGATATCTGATTTCCATTGCCATCTACATCTGGAAAAGCAAGCGCCGCAAGTATGCCCGGCGGCAAAGGCTGGCACCCCATGTGAGCATGCCTGATACCGCACTACATTCTGCCGACTACAATTTAGAGAATGACATCATCTCCAAAGAACTTTGTGATTCTGTAAAAACTGCGGCAAATTGTTTGGATGATAAGTTTAGGATTCCCCTCTATCTGTACTACACGGTGGAAATGACTATTGAAGATATTGCTTCGGCTCTAAAGATTCCTTCGGGCACAGTAAAAAGCAGATTATACAAGGCTCGCACCCTGATTAAAAAAAGACTGGAGGCTGTTGGCTATGAATCACGATGATTCATTAGATAAATTATTAAAAAAGGCCCTTTCTTCCACACAAATTCCAGATGAAGAGTTAAATGAAACAGTAAAAAATAGGTTGAAGGAGAAGATGGTCTTGAAAAGAACACGTACCAAACCCACCTTAAGGTTAGCTTTTATAACGGCTACCCTTATTGTAACCATGTCAGTGACGGTTTTCGCCGTGGTGAAATATCTCTCAGCTGACGAATTCGCCGATAGCTTGGCCTATCCCGCCCTGGCAGAAGCTTTCAAAAGTGAAGATGCCATACAAATAAATGAATCCCAAACTTCCGGCGGATATAAAATATCATTATTAGGCATTGTTTCAGGAGAAAAGCTTACACAGGATGATATCAATAAGGAAAGCACTTATGCCGTCGTAGCTATTGAGAAACCGGATGGCACAATGCCAACTACTAGGGATGAGGAGTACGGCGAAACACCTTTCTTTGTCTCTCCCCTGATAAAAGGACTAAAACCTTGGCAGGTCAATATCTGCACCATGAGCGGCGGATATACTGAAACAGTAGTTGACGGTGTAATGTATCGCCTGATTGAGTGTGACTCCGTTGAAATGTTTGCTGACAGAGGTGTCTATCTTTGTGTAAGCTCCACGACTTTTTATAACATAGATGCTTTTGCCTACAATAATGAAACCGGTGAAATCAGTCCCACTCCTGATTACGACGGCGTTAATGTACTGTTCGATTTACCTATTGACAAGAGTAAAGCTGATCCTAAAAAGGCCGAACAGTTTTTAAAAGGACAGGAATTACTAAATGCTTCGGATTCTGAGGAAGAGGAAGATACCTCAGCAGAGAGTTCGGACATGACAAAGGGACCTGAGTTGGTGGAAATTATAAAGGAATAAGGAAATAAAAAAGGCAGTACCGCCGTTTTATACGTCGGTACTGCCTTTTTTGGTGGGACTAATATGCTGCGCATTTTAGTCCTATTGCGACTCAATTTCTGCTTTTTTCTGTTGGTATTCTTGTTGCAACCTTTCTTTTTCTGTTTCATCGCCTAATAAAACAGCATCATTAATTAGATATAAATATTTGCTTTTTAAATCTTGTAATAATTGTTCTTTCGTTTTTGGTACTTCTATAAATCCGCCATTTTCATATTTTTTGCCTAATAAACTATCATCAAATTTTTCTATTTCAATCATAGTTTCTTTTTCTATTTTTCCACTTAATTCTGAAATTCCAACAACTATATTATTTATATCTAATTGTAAATAAAACATTAATTACTACCTCCCTATACATATTCAATAATTTGCCAAGATATTTTTTGTAAGTCTCCTCCAGACGAATGTGAATAACTTAAAACTAGTGTAGTACTCGTAATATTTTTGACAATAGGCATATAACTTCTATCGTTATATTGTGCATATATACCATCTATAATCACCACGGCCTTATTGGCGTTAATAGAAGAAATAGTTATATTCGTATCAGCATTACTAGCTACTGGCGTCACAATTCCTCTTTGAATACTCTTTATCGGACTTACCATAACATTTTTCCACCCCCCATTATAATATTGTAAACTTCCATTATATACTCTTGTTTGGACATATCTACTATCATGATAATGTGTTGTATTACTAGTTCCCGTTAGGCCTAAATTGCTTCTTGCTGTACTCACATTATCGAAAGTGTTATTACATTTGCGACTATTGGAAAGTCTACTGTCATTTCCTTGACATACTGTACCGCTTGCTGTTCCAAAAGCCTTGTTAAATGCAGTGTTTTTTGTAAATGCCGGTTCCTTGCCATTCCAAGCACTTCTCTCCGCACTAGTTATATGCACGGTAGTATCATTTACATGCGCCGCTGGTGCTGCTCCTATAGTAGCCGGAGTAAGATTACCACTATGATATACAGTATTCCAACTGCCCCAGCTATCTGTACCATAAGTAGCCGACCGAACATAAATTATGTTTGACTGACCGTTCTGGTAGTTATATGCGTACTGTATGGCTGCTTGATTGCCATACATATTGTACGTAATAATGCCAGTATAGGAAAACGGCCACCCGTCAGAACTCTTTCCACATGTGTGTGTTATTCCTTTTCTGTAACTGGACGGAGCATCCGTTGCGAGCTTTGTATAATTTCCCAAAAATTGCAGGTTTTCAAAAGTGGCAGCATGTTGCCCGTCCAATGTATCAGCATCTAATCCACTCCCACTTCCATCTACAGTTTTAAGTGCTGTTAGTATTTCAGAGGCAGTCTGGGTTCCCGTTGCTCCTTCTTCAATACTGTTAAGTTTGGCCTTATCCGCTGCTGACATAAATCCAGCAGCAGAAGTTGTTGCTGTTCCATGAGCTGAACCAGTTGCCCCAATGTGGCTTGAAGGAGCTGCTCCAACTTGCGCTGCCGTAACATTATGTGGATTCACATTATCATTCAAATGCGCAACTAGGTTATTTTTTATTTCATTGTTTGCACTAACCAAACTTGACTTATCTGTAGTTTGTAATTGTGATAAATTACCTAGTTTACCACTTGTTTCTCCAGCATTTTGATCTATCTTATCCCAATTTTCATTAAGCATTGTATCTATATTAAAGGTCGATTCCCCATCTTCTTGGGGATTTGCCTTATACAAATTTAGCTTTGATGTATAACATGCCATTTTTAAAGTCACCTCCTGAATATTTAGGAAAAAAAGACAAAGCCCTGCTTTTGAGCAAGGCTTTGTCTTTTCTTAGTGAATTTCATATTCCATAACTTCAAAACCGTAGATATTATTATAACTTACAAAATCTTTTCTACTATCAAAAGGACCTGGATACTGTTCTTTATTAATACAATAATAATCATCACCGATTCCACTAGATCTACCTTTATACCAGTTAACTAAGTCATTTACAGCTTGTAAAGATAGATCATATTCTTTCTCTTGGTTATTTGTCATTTTGATAAGTAGAATAGCTCTATTTTTTACTGTTCTATGTGGTATTACTGATACTTCATTAGAAGTTATAATTTCTTTTCCATATCTAAAAGCAATTACTCGATAATAATACTTTGTATCATTTGTAACATCGTTATCTGTATAGCTAGTCTGTCCAATATCGGAAACAATTGTAATATATGAACCCTCTGCTGAAGTTGCTCTCTGTACTTTAAATTCTGTAGCCTCTGGAACTATATTCCATAACAAATCAACTCTTTCATCACCTGCAGTAGCTGTTAGATTTAAAGATACTGGTTTTTCGGGGCAAGCCATTACTTCATTGGACGTTATTACTTCTTCGTTTCCATTCATAGCAGTTACAACATAATAATAAACAGTACCATTATTCACATCTTCATCGACAAAACCTGTATCTGTGATGTTTCTAGCTATTACTCTATAAGGTCCTCCTGCCTGGGTGGACTTCTTTATTTTGTAACTTGTAATCCCCGGTACGCTGTTCCATGTCAAATTTACTACATTATCTCCTGCTGAAGAAACTAATTCTAAAATTGCTTTCTTCGTTTGCACTGGGACAGTACTATTTACTTTTGTACCTTGGCCTAATTGACCATACATATTATTGCCCCACGTCCAAACTGTTCCATTTTGCTGTAAAGCTACACTGTGATGGCTACCAGCAGAAATATTTACTACATTATATAATCCTGGAACTTGAACAGGTGTATGCCTGTATAGAGTAGTTCCATCACCAATTTGACCGCTAGAGTTTTCTCCCCAGGCCCACACTGTGCCATTATTTTTTAAAGCCAGATAATGGCTATCTCCAGCAAAAACTTCTATAACATCATTAAGGCCATATACTCTCTCAGCTACTGTCTTATTTTTATCCCACATCCAGACAGTTCCATTATTCTTTAGAGCTAGACTATAATCATATCCTACAGATATATCTACAACATCATCTAAGCCATAAACATGTTCTGCTATTGTAGAATTATTGTCCCAACTCCACATGGAACCATTATTCTCTGCTGCTAAGCTGTAATCATAACCCATGTCAGCATATACAGCATCAGTTACACCATAAACTTGTTTTGTTACGGAACTATATTTAGGCCAAGTCCAAACTGACCCATCATTCTTCAAAGCCAGACTATAGTTATATCCTGCAGAAATATCTTTAACATTATCTAAACCATAAACCTGATCTGTTACAGTCCTGCCTTTATCCCAGAACCAAACAGTACCATTGTTCTTTAAAGCAAGAGCGTGATCATATCCCATGGTAACATCAACTACACCATTTAAATCTGAATTTTGAACCGGTATGCTTATATTTTCAATTTCGCCCCAAGCCCATACAGTACCATCATTATTTAGCACTACAGTAGAATTTCCCCCTGCCGCTACTTTGGTAACTATAGTATCAGAAGCATATACAGGGCTTAAAGGAAAAGCAATCCCACTTATTACTAGCAAAAGTGAGAGAAGAATAGAGATTGATTTACGCATTTATCGCACTCCTTTCAAAAAATGAATTATATTTTTTCTATTAAAAAAATTAAACAGCCCAAAGGCTGTTAACTTGAAATTACTTAACTGACACGTTATTTATTTTGTGAAGAATTTAAAGATATTCCTTTTAGTTGAAGGTTTCTCTCTATCAGTATTATTTTCTAAATATTTTTGTCCTGTTATTTCTTTAAATTGTGCTGCTGTAATTTTTTTCTTCTCTACTGCAAGTCTACATTGTTCAAGAGTTGCCATTTTGTTGGGATATGCAAATTTTAGCCACTCATACATCTTACATACCTCCCAACTTAAGTTGAGTTATCTGTTGACCTAACATTTGCAGCTTTTGTTCATCTGAAACATTGAGTTGTTGTTCTCTAGTACGTTGATACTGATTGCTTAATTGATTTATTGCCATTGTATTGCTGTTTAATGCCCCTGCTGTATTAATTGGATAAGTTATCTGCGTTTCTGCCACTACATATTCAGAATCATCAGCAGCAGATTCTATATATATTGTTCCATCTTTGAAACAAGTTATAGGGGTAACTGCTAAATCGTATACCTGTGTTTCTGCTAATTGGTAAATCAATGCAATTCCTGTTTGATTTGCAAACCATTCTCGTGCTTTTTCTGTAGATATATATCCTACTATTTCTGATTTTGGTATATAAAAATGCACATTATTTACCACTATCACATTGTATTGATATCCATTACCCACATTCTTAAAAATCATTGCTGATTCTGACTTCTTGGCGCGCGGGAACGCAATATCTCTATTAATATACACATTCCAATATTCGTCCGTATCATTAGGAGCATAATGTATCCAATTTTTAGTTGATAATCCCGTTTCCCAATTGCTGATTACTTTTATCAGCTTCCCATCCGCTGTAACCTCATCCTTAACTCCATTTGGCAAACTATGGAGTCCGTCAACTCCTTCAGGCAGGGTAATATATGATATTGATTCTTTGTATGGTTCGTAAGGTGTTGCTGTGGAGCCTTCTTCGAGTTGAATATTTGAAATTATGACGTCATCCGTTCCAGCCGTAGGTTCTGTAAACAATAAATACATATCTTTTTCGGTTGCTACAAATGAATTTGCTCCATATACCCAATAAACAAAATTCAACTTTGAATCTAATAGTCTTTTATAATATGAAGTTGAATTTTGTTGATTATAATTAATATAATACGTGAAACCTTTTTTTAACTTGAGTTCAACAATTGCACCAGAATACGTATTTGTATTAGTACGCTTATATACTAATGTTTCTCCATTAAAATCAACATTATCTGTTTGCAAATAAGGTTTAACTTTATAGCCATTAAATAAATTCTTCCCAACACTCTTAATTTTTGTGTTGGTTGTGGACTTAGTACCTGAGATGTAGGGGTATTTTTGGAGGAGTTCATTTGGTGCTAATCCATTCGATATACAGTTATACTCTTTGCTAGATATTTCATAAACCCTTATATTATCAAAATCTGTGTTTCCTACATTACCTAAATTAGCATAGTTGTATAACATCACTCTAAGCATTTCAGTAATTGTTGGTGAAAATTTGATTATCGATGTTCCGTTTGCTGGATAATGGTTTGCTAAATATTCTGCACTAGCATATAGTCTTACCCAAGAGACAGTGCTGTCATCTTTAATGCTATTTAGTAATAAGACATAATATTTTCCTGCTTCTATTGTGCCAAAATCTTTATATATCTTTCTATCTTTTGATATGTCAGCACTATTTGCTGTGATTCTTTGCCTTCCATTTGCAATAGACAGTGTAGCACCTTTTGAAGTAGCATAATCAACCCAGCCATCCGCTAAACCATCCGCATTACTATCCTTTACAAAATTATCATAAAACTTAACACTTAATGTTCTACCACCAACCCCTACACTTGCCTGACCATCAACAGCATTAGGCAGATTAATGATAGATGCTACTTGCTTTTCTGTCTTAGCCATCTTGGGATTTAATACTTCATCTTCTAACTTGTTATATTCCTGCTTAAATTCATCTATCTTATCCCAATTATCATTGAGTATTGTATCTATGTTAAAGGTTGATTCCCCGTCTTCCTTGGGATTTGCCTTATATAAATTCAAATTCGGGGTATTATTTCCCATACTTATGCACCCCCTGCAAATTTGTGTAGTTTAGTTTGCTGCAGTTCATTTATGGTCATTACATTATGAATATCTTTAATCAGGTAATAAGAATACTCCCATAATAAGTCAATATAGTAGGGGCGAATATCTTCCATTACTTTGCACAATTCAGAGTATCCCTTAGGGATACCCTTAGTAGATATAAACTTAATATGAAGCTTGTCATCTTCCCCCAGCCAAACCTCAACTTCGCCATTAGTATAAGCCAGGCATACAGCCTGGATTTGTTTTTTATCTAACTTTTTATCTCCCCGCCTCTTAGCCAGGATCCTGCTTCTTCTTTCTTCTAAAGGCATGTTCTCATCTGGGGATAGTCCTAATTCCTTTTCATAAATGTCTAAACCCCAGGTAGCCTTTTGCACAAAAAACTGCTGAAAAATATCTTCTATCTTTTCATGAATAGCTTCATATTCTACTTCCTCACTATCCATTACATGTTGCATTACTCGACTTGTTCTGTAGTAAGGTGGTAAATAGTTCATCATTGGACGGTCACCCTTTCTACGACGGGAACTTCATCCTCAGCTACAGAGAGATTAGCCGAACCTCCGTTAATAGTAAATCCTGTATAATCCAGCAAACCTTCAGCCTTAAAGATTTCACTGCCTAATTTAGCAATACTTATATTAACTTGCTGGCCCTGCTCATTGGCTTTAAAACTAATCTCTTTTTGAAAATATTCTTTCACAACTTGGGCAATGTTTTCTAATACCTGCTCTTGGGTATATTTATCTACATCTATATCCAAGGTTTCGAAGCTAATAGTAACAGGAAGGCTTTTTGCTGGTTCCACCATTACTCTGGCCCCTAATGGAGCAACTCCTAAGCCTAGCCCTTCTCTTTGAGGGTCCAGATGGTGCTGGGCGTCCTCCACTAACTTATCATTAGCCGGCAACATCTCCGTATCGACTATCACTATGCGTACCATCAGGCTATTGCTGATAGGAAATACTCGGGCTCCTCCTACTCCCGGTACCTCCTTGGCCCAACTGATGAACTGCCACTTATTCCCGGAGGTAATAGGTTTCCTCACCTTTTCATAATATCTTTGCAACAGACTTTCATCTGTTTCTTCCTCCAGCCCTCCTGTTAAAGCCTTTTCATTATTAACAGCAGTTACCCCGGCCAGCGGTACAGCTAAGAGATTAATTGCTCGGGCCGGTACATTCCCCTGAATACCAGGCTCTATTGCTGCAATATCTATCTGAACTGTACCTTCTACAGGAATAATCTTTTCCTGTAAGGTCACAAATTCCACAGCTTTAGTATTTGTGGCTTCTTCTGCGGCAGTGCTGACTATGGTTCCTTTAGAAATAACTGTACCGGGAGTACCTGTAACAAGCAAAGGATTGCCTTTTGCTGCTGTCCCTTGGGCCTTTACAGCTTTCTTTCTGCACACACCTTGCTCTTCGGCCCGCAGTTCTAGATATTCCCCAAAGGCTGTGCTGGCAAAGGCTCGTTTAAGAAATTCCCCCATCTCTATCTTCATTTGCACCATTTCTGCTGCTGCCGGGGCTAAAGCATCATATATAAAAGAGCCTTCACTTTTGTCTATTTCCTCGGGAATCCTGGCTAACATGCGCTGTAGAATAACTTCTTCCTTTTCTTCCTGTAAAAACTCTGGTAAAACCATCAACCTACCACCACCTTATTGCCCACCTGTACTTTCTCTCCCCTGATACTGATTACTTCACAAGTAAAGTACAAGATGTTATTTTCCCACGAGAAATTAAAATTAGTTACCTCCGCTGTCCGGGGATTCACTAAGAGAGCTTCCTTGGTCATCCTCTTCACTTCGCTCTCCATCACTCCTCGGCTTAAACCTTTACCAATTAGTTCATCATATTCGCTACCATAAGCCCGACTGTAGATTACATAGCGATAACGCGGAGTAAGCAGAGCCTTTTGACACCATTGGCGATAAGCTTCTTCCTCATCGGCTTCCACTACACTACCTGTAGGAGTAAGATAGAAATCTCCTTTAGAAAAATCAAACCTCCAGCTTTTCCCGAACTTCAAGGGGCCGGGGGTTTGCTCTTGCTCTTTATTTGCTACTGTAAAAAATGGAAATAGATTAGCCACTGTGCTTCACCACCCTTGCTAATATTACTAGATCATTACCATTATTAATGGGAACTGCCAAGACCCTATCACCTACTTGGAGCTTCCTTAATTGAGCAGGTGTCTTTACTTGGTGAGTATGCTCCGTCGTTTCTTCTGTAACTGTAAAGTCCGGCTCCTCCAGGGTTAAATAATCGGCTAAAAAATATTCCTGAAATTCATATTTGAAATTATCCAGTTTTACTCCGCGAGCCGTAATAACCCCCAATTCTGCCGAAATTCCTGCCGTTGCTATCTTGGTGTGGGTTTTCATGCGTTTATCTATAACTCCGGCCAACTGCTTATAGGGATCCATAATCATAAAACCTCCGTTTCACACTGTCGGATGAGGCTAATTCCAGGAACATCTGTCCCGGTATACCTAACTCATGCTGCACAGAAGTAACTATTAATTCCCACTGGGGAAATTCTTTAAATCTCACCGCATCCCCCGCCCTGATAGTATTGATATCTATACAGTTAACCGTGATATTTTCTTCTATCCCTGATAACATTTGTTGGGCCTTGTCCTTGGCCGCAGCTGTAGTAGTCACAGAAGAATCCTGAATAATCTTCTGGATGGTACCGTACTTTTCTATCTCTCCCTGCTCAATAGCCAATACGGGGGATTTTTTGTCATCTCTACTTTTACCCAAGACCTTGACCTGGGTTACTGTTCCTTCCAGAGTACGCTTTTGGCTCACATCCAACAGGTTATTATCTAAATCCAACATATATACCGGCAAATTGCTACCTATTCTAAACAGTTCCAGCTTTTGATCGTTAATACGAGGACGGTACATTTCTCCCCCATTAGCTAAAGTACCCTTTAAATCTTCCAGTATCATGCTGTAAATACACTGGGAACGGTAAACTCCTTGAGCTAAAGGAACCTTAGTATCAACTAACTCTCCTAACTCTATATCCCAATCTACGGCATATTTCCGTAACCTTTGGGAAGCAGTTTGGCCCGCAGGAAAAAGGTACTCATCTTCACTGCAGGCCAGATATTTCGTTAATTCATACACTGTCACATCAAGTTCTTTTACTCCCCTATTGTTGCTGTGGCAATCCCAGACTACTCCACTGAGCAAGGTTTCCATTTGTTTAGTGTCTGCTGAAACTCCTTTGATTTCAAGGACTTGTCCGGGACTTATCCCCGGCAAACTCTCTGTAACAATGAGCTTTATATTAGCTGTATAAGCTATTTCATCGAGAGAATCTCGCAAAGATATGCTAGTAACCAAATCTTCTAGCCTGTGTGTACCATTCAAGATCACTTGGAAATTAGCTATTTGTTCATTAATCACGGGGCATCACCAGCTTCATTCCCGGCTTAATTAAGTTATAGTCCTGGCCGATAGTCTTTTTATTCTCGGAAATCTCATAAATCTTTCTCCAATAGGAGCCATCATTAAATTGGGCCTTAGCAATCTTCCAGAGGGAATCCCCCGGTTTAACTAGATATGTGGGAGGAACGGGCTTTAAATCAGGCCTCTTAGCGGAGTTGCCATCCATTAAAGGGGTTGCCTTGACATTGCGCCAGGTACGGCAGGTTAAATCATAATAGATGTCTCCCGGCTCTCCCCCTTTAAAGGTACTGGTGTGGGCTGTCAGCAAAACAAGCATATTTATTTGAGCGGCGTCGATGATTAATTGCACCGGCTTGTCGCTTTTGGTCCACTCAATTAATTTATTCATGGCCGACTGGGGCTCGGGAATATTTTCATAGATGCAATAGGAAGAGTCGTATTCCTGGGGGAAAAAGGAAGAATAACTAATCTCTGTTATCTTTTCCCCCTTGGGAAAATCAACTTCTCCTAGATTGATTATGTTGATCGTCTCATACTGCTTATCTTGCCTGATGGTCACTTCATTAGGATTTACAGGCAAATATAAGGTATCTTCCGTGGATTTATCTTTGATATAGAAGTTCACACTATCCCCTCCTTTCTACTCTATTGAAATCACAAGAAATTACTGCCGTGCATTTTTCTGAGTACTATATAAGCCTGCGGCAGAAAGGCCCACGGCAGAGCCTACAATGACACATTGCAAGACCTGCCAGCCCTCCTGTTCACCATAAGCAAAAGCTAAAGCTAAGCCTAAGGCCCAGGCTACTAAGCCCATGTATTTATGAAATTCTTCCGGGATTATGGATTTAAGCAAGGCTATCACAGCTATGAGCAAGGGAACAATTCCCACTCCATAGAGATTTTCCATATGCTCTTACCTCCTTTTTTTGGGGAAATAAAAAAAGCAGTTATAACTGCTTGGGTGGAAAGAATGTTTGGTTGCGCAATATATTACTATTGTTAATATCTTCAAGGGTAATTATTTCAAATCTTATTAACCGCAGAAGTATTTAAAAATATAATCTTTTATATTTATTTAAAAATAATTTATTTTTAATGATTGTTTATTCTTATAAAATTATTGGTTTGTCTGTCAAGTCATAGTATATTTGTATACTATTGCAATATGCTTTATACGAACTATATGAAGATCTTAATAAAAATACTAAAGTATCTCCTGAACTTACTGTAATAGTTTTAATTAATGTAGAGTATGAAGAATTATAACAAGAAAGTGATATACAATTACCACTATCTGTGTCATCAAAAGTTGTTCCTATAGGTGAACTTATTATATTGTACCTATCTTCATTCATACCATTACCTTTATATATTTTTATCATTAACACAGCATGATGATCACTAGCAGTAGTCTTAAGATTACATTTTATTTTAATAACTCCACTATATGGCATAATCATTTGATTAATTTTCTCAAAGTTATATCGACAAATAATTTCTGTATTTCTGAGAGTATGTTGTAATGTATTTGAGTAGTATGCTACTTTTGGACTTCCCCCCACATCTTTCCACCCCCCATAATAAAACTGTAATTTTCCATTATATACTCTTGTTTGGACATATCTACTATCATGATAATGCGTTGTATTACTAGTTCCTGTTAGACCTAAATTGCTTCTTGCTGTACTCACATTATCGAAAGTATTATTACATTTACGACTATTGGAAAGTCTACTGTCATTTCCTTGACATACTGTACCGCTTGTTGTTCCAAAATTCTTGTTAAATGCTGTATTTTTACTAAATGCTGGTTCTTTTGTATTAGCCAAATTATACGCAGCAACGCCTTTATCATATGCTGTTTTAACAGCCTTTGAACTAGCAGCAACACTTGAGCTTGTACTGGATACACTGTCACTTACTCCTCTTTGTGAGCTGGGTTTCGCATTCCAAGCACTTCTCTCTGCACTAGTTATATGTTTCGTAGTATCATTCACATGCGCCGCTGGAGCTGCTCCTACATTGCCAGCAGTTAGCGATACTGCTCCTGTTTTCCCATTCACACTCTGCACCGGAGCACCACTTGCTGCTATATAGCCTTTATCATTAGTAAGCTGACTTACTTTTGTTGGTGTGATACTGTCTGCATATGCTTTTGCTTCTGCTTCTGCACTATCAGCCTTGGCTTGTGCCCCTGCAGGGGTTTCTTTTGTATCTACAGCATCTTTATTCTCTTTTAACTTTTGATCGATTATATCTGCATTATCATTTAAATCCGCAATATTAACTACATCAGTTCCCAAAGGCTTTTTCAGCCCATAGTTGGCAGTATGTTGCATATTTCTCCCTCCTATTCGAAGACTCTCAATTCATCCCAGGTTTTTATTTGAGCTTGCTGCCAAGTAAGCTCTTTTTCTGTAAGCATTTGCCATACCGTATAGGTATATTTGAATTCATATCCCAAATGGGCAGGCTTGATCTCTTCAATAGTTTGTATTAAACCCTCCATATTGGGGGGAATACCTTTTACCCCAATAAACTTGATGATAAATCTATAATTGGCATAATCTTCTGTAATAGCTACTTCCGCATTGGTATATGCCAGACAAGTATTCTTTATCATCCCTTTTGTAACTGTTCCCGTACCACGGAGTTTAGCCTTGAGCACCTCACGGCGGGCTTCATATGTCTTGGACTTATCAATCTCAAGATCCAGCTCTTCTTCCCAAAAATCCAAACCCCAGGTGGCTGTGTCCACAAAGAATTGCTTTAAGACATCTCCTGAAGCATATTTTTGTGTTCCCACTTCTTTCGCTATAGCATCCTGGATATTCCTCATTACCTTAGAGCTACCATAATAAGGGGGTAAATATCCCATCAAATCAGGTATGAACATCTCTATATCTTCAGCTTGTGGTTTTTCTTGTGCATATAGAAGTTCTCCATATTGCATCTTGCCATACAATGATCACACCCCCTTCAAATCGTTCCAGGTCACTGGCCCTTTTTTCAAATAGTTACTGTCATGATTATGGGCTGATGGTGGATAAGTGCCAGGTTTATCAGCTACACCGCTCCAAGAGACAGAATCAGCAAATTTAGCTTTGTCAACTATCCCGTCATCGTCTGCATCATAATCTAATTTCATCATATCCCCATATCCTGCTTGTCCTAGTTCTGACAATGTTACAAACTCACTATCATTTGTCAATTGACTAGTTTTAGTAGGAAGGTCTTTTTCACAGGCCACTTTATTGCCTTTTGCATAAATATCTCCTGAAGTTTCAAGCTTGGCGCTGGAATCGTCTAAGGCTTGTATTACTAAATCCCTTCTAAGGTAAGGGTCTTCCCCTAGGTGGCTCACACCAAATATAACTTCGCCTTTCTCCTGTCCAGGAGTAACATCAGCTAAAGCTCCCCCAAAACATGCAGCAAAAGTAGAACTACTGCTGCTATTAGGAGCTTTAAGATAGAAGCCTATACCAGTGCCATCAGTTGAAGTGGTATCACAGGTTCTTTCTAATTTTGCTCCTCCATAAATACCACCGGCTCCAGGAGTATTTCGTGTAATATCTACTACAGGAAATGATGAACTTTGCACAAAAAGGGAACCTGTGACATTACCACCAGTCTTATCGAGTTTGTTATCTAAGGTAGTTTGCAAGCCATTTATTGTAGAGATTTCTTGCTCATGGGGTAAAGGTGTTCTTGCATCTGAAAGTCGGAGATCGTCTTTATTACATTTATTATTCCAACTGCTTTTTTCACTATCTGTCACAAATCTATGGGTAGAATCCTGCTCTATCATTGCTGCCGGATGAGTTGAGGGATGAATGAATTTATTAGCTTCTGTTTCAATACCTTCCAGCTTATCTCTTTCCCCAGAAGTCATTATTTTTTTAGCATTTGTTTCCGTTATCATCTCTAAACTATGGGTACTGGGATGAGTATAGTTATTGGCTCCCCCTTCAATTCCTGCTAATTTAGTTTTCTCCGAAGTAGTATAATCCTCTGTACTGAGTTGCTTGCCCGCCACCTTATCCACCTTGGTACTGAGTTCGTTAGTCATGGTAGCAGCAAAATCAGGATCATTATTTAAAGCCTCGGCTATTTCCTGCAAAGTATCTAAAGCATCCGGGGCTGCCCCTATTAGCTCTTGTATCCTGGTATCTGCTTCTGTTTTTGTGTAGGTCTTGTTTTTATCTGCCTTCTTCAGCAACTCTGTATCAACATAAGTCTTTTCAGCCTTGTTATTCTCCGCAGTTGCAAGGCGAGTATCCATATTACTTACTGTTTGATCATTCTCAGTCTTATAGCGCTCCACTTCTCCCTGGGTATTCGCCAGAGAATCTTGTAACCTATTAACATCCTCGGCTTCTACCTGATCCCCGGGAGTTTCATATGTCACATAGACTTTCGGAGTATCGGCAAAGACCTTGAGATACCGCTTCCAGGGAGTCTCCTGGGGAATAGAAAGAAAATAGTTGGTTACTTTCTGTCCTGTAAATCCGGGGCCTGTATAGATGTGC
>JAHDSB010000144.1 GCA_018433015.1 Clostridia bacterium
CCTTTTTTATGTTTTTTCTGGTTCGAAATATTAATTTAACTTCTATCTTTAGGTTTTTTAGTTTGGAACTTTTCACTATCTTTTCCGTCAATAATATAATACAATGACTTCAAATAGTAAGAGAAAGGTGGGATGTATAAATGTTTAAAAGGGGGCTTGCTTGTAATTGGCGAGTTTGTGTCATCTTGCTATTAGCACTGGTTATGCTTGGAGGGATGGCCCCCGCAGTGATGGCAACTGATAATGTTGGCCTGGTAATTGATGGGGAAAGGATAGATACATCATTACCTCCTGTTATCAAGAATAACCGTACACTGGTGCCGGTGCGTTTAGTTTCAGAAAAAATGGGAGCCGTGGTAGATTGGAATGCAGAAAATAAAACTGTTCACATTGTAAAAGGAAACCGGTCCGTAGTATTGAGGATAGATAATCGTCTGATAGATTATACAGAAGATGAGACGAGTTTTAGTTTATGTGATGTACCTCCCCAAATTATGGATAGTAGAACTTTTGTACCTTTACGATTAGTTAGTAATGCTTTAGGGGTGACAATAAACTGGGATCAAGATAGTAGAACCGTTTATGTAGATTCTCAGAAACCGGTGAATTTCACACCATTTTTTGATGTTACTTTAGCAACGATACACCCTGGACAAGTTGTAACCGCAACTACAACCCTTCAGGTTAATTTTGGTAGTGAAAAGCCTGCTGGTGCTACAGAAATAAGATTTTATCGTCTAGATCCCAATACGGGTCGAGGCTTTGTAATAGCTCGAGGCAGTGATATAAGCGGTACATACAATTGGCTACCGGATCCAGCTAACAATGGCCCTTGTTTGGTAGCGGCAGGAATTTATAATGAGCAAGGTGATTTTCTAGCAGGGACAGTAGTTCCTGTGGAGTTAGGGGTTACTCCTCAGGTATATTTGGGAGGAGTTGCATCGGGGCAGACGGTAACTGATGCTTTATCACTCCAAGCTAATTTAAATTTTTTAGCTGAATATGTTGAGTATGAAATAAAAAATAATGATACCGGAAGTGTTATTGTTACAGGGGAGACAGATCCTCAAGGTGCTTATGGCTGGACACCTCAATGGAATGATAACGGCAGTGTGTCGATTCGAGCTATAGCATATGACAGTGAGGGACAACCTTATTATAGCGCTCCCGCTGATGTTACTGTAAATGTGGAAAGAAAGTTGGCTTTGAAAGGGGTATCATCAGGTGTTATAGGAGAAAAACCCCTTACTTTATGGCTTTCCTGTAACTATCCCTTGAGTCAAGTGGAATATATCTTAAAAGACCAAACTACAGGAGAAGAAATTCTTTTATTCCAATTTGATGGGTACTCTAGCTATAAGTGGTTCCCGGGGCCGGAGCAGGCCGGCAAATGGCAGGTGTTTGCACGTGCCAAGGATAGCAATGGAACTACATATACTACGGAACCAGCTTGGGTGGAGATAAAAGGGACGCCTCAACTCCTTTTGCAAGCCGTGGGACCCGAACAAGTGTTAACCGGTACAGTTAAGTTAAAGTATTTGGCTAATATACCCCTCAACACCATTGAATATCACCTAACAAATCAGAAAAATGGTTCAACCATGGTCATAGCTGAAGGAAGTGCTTCTGAAGTTGAATATTCCTGGACGCCAGAGAAAAAAGATGAGGGTTATTGGAATCTACAAGCAGTAGCCACAACATCTGGAGGGGATAGAATAACAAGTGAATCTATACCGGTTCAAGTTTATACAGGAAAGATATATACTTCTAAAAAACCCATTGTAGCTAAAGATAAATTTTTAGATTTCATTTCTCCTATGGCTACTCAATCACGGGAAAAAACCGGGATGTCTGCTGCCCTTCAAGCGGCACAAGCTATTCTGGAAACAGGCTGGGGACAGAGTACGCCGGTAGATAAGTATTCAGGAAAAATGTCATACAATATGTTCGGCATCAAAGGGTCAGGATCAGCGGGATCAGTTGTAGCTAATACATGGGAAGAATATAATGGAATCACTTTCCGGATAGATGCTAAATTCAGAGCTTATCAGAAACCTACCGAAAGTTGGGCTGATCACAAGAGCTTATTACTTACTAAGAGTAGGTATGCGCCTCTGCGGGAAGTTATGCATGATAGTACCCAGGGAGCATGGGCCTTGAGGAGATGTGGTTATGCCACAGATTCTAAATATCCTTTAAAATTAATTGATATCATTAAGCGTTACGATTTACACTTATTAGATGAGGTTAGTATTTAAATAAAGAAGTAATAATAATCATAATCACCGGAATCGCAGGTCATTTGCTATGCAGTAAAATGACTTGCGATTTCTTCTTGATAAGCTCTAATTGCAATTGCATATTTTTCAGAAACATCTTAAAATTCCTTGAATAACATTAGAAGGGTGGTAATCACATGTATGAATCTATCAAAACAATACTCGAGGTATTGCCTGTAATCTCAAGGATTTCTGGAGGGTATGCTACCATTACAACAAAACAAGGGGTACGTCTTAAAACCTTTGATTCTGAAGGGAAAGAGGTGAAGTCATTACAAGGAAAAGTATATGAATTGGCACAGAAGGCAGGAGAATCTGGTAATATTTATATAGGGAAGTCAGAAATAGTAGAAAATGCCGAAGCTTGGGCCTTGCCTTTAGGCGAGTATGTCTTAGCTACAAGTAATATTGAACACATTTTAAGAGAACAAGAGTTAAAGACGGCCTTAACCAAGGCTCTTCCCCTAATTGCCAGGGTAGCTGGAGGAGAGGCCGTATTATTTGATGATCAGGGAAAACGCTTAGCTAGTTATGACTATTTAGGAAATACTAATCAAAAATATATCGGACTGGTGAGTAAAGCTGCTAAAAAGGCCATGTCTACCCAAAAACCTGTAATTGGAGAATCTATGTCTGTAACGGGTGCCATAGGAGTAAGGATTCCTATCACTCAAGGATTCGGGTTTGGCTTCAATAATGAACAAGGAGTTACGCGCGAACAAAAATTGCTGGAAGAAGTGAAGAAATTTCAGTATGCTAAGTATACTTTTAATGATATTTTGGGAGATAGTGAAGCCATGAAAAAAGTTAAGAATACTGCCTCCCAAATTTCCCAGGGTGTTTCTTCTGTATTAATATCAGGTGAAACAGGAACAGGAAAGGAGCTATTTGCTCAAGCCATACATAATGAAAGTGATAGGCGTTCTAATCCCTTTGTAGCAATAAATTGTGCCGCTATACCTCCTTCTCTGATCGAAAGTTATCTGTTTGGTTATGAAGAAGGGGCATTTACAGGTGCTAAAAAGAATGGAAGTCCGGGGGCTTTTGAACAAGCTAATGGTGGTACAATCTTTTTAGATGAAATCAGTGAGATGGATATTAGTTTACAAAGTAAACTCTTAAGGGTTTTACAAGAACGAGAAGTTAAAAGGATAGGGAGCACGGAAACAATTAAAATTGATGTACGGGTTATCTCGGCAACTAACAAAGATTTAGTGCAAGAAATAAAAAAAGATATTTTTCGTGAAGATTTATATTATCGTTTAAATGTTGTGCAAGTTAATATACCCTCTTTAAAAGAACATCTTGAGGATATTCCTTTATTAGTTAAGTATTTCATTAAGCGATATAATAAGATGTTGGGTAAGTTTGTTTGGGAAATAAGTGATAATGCCCAAAAACATCTAGTAGCATATAATTGGCCAGGTAATATCCGACAATTACAAAATTGTATAGAACATGCTATGAATATGGTGAGTGTTAATGAAAATTTGATAGATGTTAAACATTTGCCTAATTATATTTTTGAAAATCGGTTCAGTCCAAGTAGAGAAAAAATCCCTTCATTAGCAGAAGTGGTAGGTCAAGCTGAAAGGGATATAATTGTAAAAGTACTACGACTTTATAATGGATCCAAGAAGAAAACAGCAAGGGCCTTAGGAATAAGTGATACTACCTTGTGGAGGAAGATGACGGATTATAAACTACTGTAATATTTATTGCTTAGGGGGAGAGAAGCATTATGAAAAATATTATTTTAAAATTTGCCGATGAACTTACATCGGGAACTATAGCAACGCGTCGTGATGTACATCACTACCCTGAAAGTGCTTGGATGGAATTTCGTACTTCTGCTAAAATCGCCGAGCGTTTACTGGAATTAGGGTATGAAATACATTTAGGTGAAGAAATCTTAGATATCTCCCAGAGACAAGCTGTACCTGGTGACAAGGAGTTAGAAGTTTGTTGGCAGCGGGCAAAAGAGGAAGGGGCAGATATTAAGTTCTTAACGGCCATGAAGGGTGGGCTTACAGGAGTTGTAGGTATATTGAAAGGCAGAAAACCTGGTCCTACTGTAGCATTACGGTTTGATATAGATGCTAATGAACATAGAGAAAGTCAGGATAATACCCATAGACCCTGTAAAGCAGGATTTGCTTCTTGTCATCCGGGAATTTGTCATAGCTGTGGGCATGATGCCCACGTTGCTATAGGATTAGCTGTAGCAGAAGTTTTAGGAAAAATACAGGATAGACTTAAAGGTACTGTAAAAATTATTTTTCAACCTGCAGAAGAAGGCCTGCGAGGAGCACGTCCTATGGTAGCCAAAGGCATAGTAGATGATGTGGATTATCTAATGAGTATGCATATTGGTTTAAAAGCTAAGAAAACTGGAATGTTAGTAGCTAACAGCACAGGATTTTTAGCAAATACTAAATTGCAGGCTGTTTTTACAGGTAAAAGTGCTCACGCCGGTTTTGAGCCTGAAGAAGGGCGCAATGCTCTCCTTGCAGCGGCTGCAGCCGCAATAAATCTTCATGCTGTATCTCGTCACAGTGCCGGTGCTTCCAGGATTAATGTAGGTTTTTTACAAAGTGGAAACAGCTATAATATAGTGCCCGATAATGCTGTATTAAAGTTAGAAACTAGAGGGATTACGAGCGAAATAAATGCTTTTATTGAATCACGTGCACAAGAAGTTCTAAGGGGAGCAGCCCAGATGTACGGAATACAACTAGATATTAAAGCTATGGGTGGTGCTCCTAGTGGGGAAGGTGATCAAGAATTAGCAGTGTTAATTAAAAAGACTGCTAATTTTATTCAGGGCTATACAAAAGTTGTAGATTCCTTAGAATTTGGTGCTTCAGAGGATTATACCCTGATGATGCAGAGGGTCCAGGAACGAGGTGGGAAAGCTGTTCATGTCATGCTAGGAAGTGATTTAACAGGGGGGCACCATACTCCTACCTTTGATATTGATGAGAGGAGTCTAACCCTAGGCGTAAAATTATTAAGTATAGCTACTGCTGAGCTTTTAACTAA
>JAHDSB010000042.1 GCA_018433015.1 Clostridia bacterium
AAGAGGCTTATTAAACTATGCCTAAAATCAGCAATCAAAAAACACCAAAAGTTTTTTCTTAAATACTCTGGTGTTTTATTTATTTTATATAGAAAAAAGGAGGGCTGCTAACTACTTTAAAAGTAGTTTTGCAACACTCCCGTTTATATTTTTTCAGCTAATCTGTACTTTCTCTAATTCTCTCTTAACTTCTTCAGCTGTAGCAAATTTTATTATCTTTTGTGCCTTCTCTTCCATAGCCTGCTTTGATATACCTGATATTATCCACCTTGCTTTTAATATCGAAGCTGGACTCATACTAAATTCATCTAATCCCATTCCTATTAATAAAGGTATCATTTTAGGATCTCCCGCTACCTCTCCACACATTCCTACCCATATTCCTTCTCTATGCCCATTATCTATTACTATTTTAATAAGCCTCAATAAAGCCGGATGAAACTGATTATACAAGTGCGCTATATCCTTATTTCCTCGATCTACTGCTGTTGTATATTGAATAAGGTCATTCGTTCCTATGCTAAAGAAATCTACTTCCTTAGCAAACACATCTGACATAATAGCCACTGCAGGTACTTCTACCATCATTCCTACTTCCATACCTTCATTAAAGCATACCTCTTCTTTTCTTAGTTCAATTCTTACTTCCTCCAGCACCTTCTTAGCCTGTCTCAACTCTTCAATGCTTGATATCATGGGAAACATTATCTTTATATTCCCATAGGCACTAGCTCGCAAAAGTGCTCTAAGCTGCGTTTTAAAGATATCTTTTCTATCTAAACAAAGCCTAATCGCTCTATAGCCTAAGAAAGGATTCATTTCTTGGGGAAAATCCATATATGGTAGGTCTTTATCTCCCCCTATATCCAGGGTCCTTATTACTACTGGTTTCCCCTCCATTCTCTGTGCTACTATCTTATAAGCTTCGAACTGTTCTTCTTCTGTGGGGAATCTTTCTCTATCCATATATAAAAATTCTGTCCTATAGAGCCCTATTCCTTCGCCATCATTTTTTACTATACTATCTACATCATTAGGAGTACCTATATTTGCTGAAAGTTCTACCTTTATTCCATCTTTAGTCTTACTTTCTTTACCTATAAATGTTTTGAGCTTTTCTGTTAGTTCCTCAAATTCTTTCTTCTTTTCTCTAAATTTATTCAGAACTTCTTCTTCTGGGTTTACAAATACTATACCTTCCTTACCATCAAATACTAAATTATCCCCTGACTTTATGCTTTCAAATTCTTGTCCTATACCCACAACTGCAGGTATTCCGAGTGTTCTGGCCATTATGGCGGAATGTGCTGTTCTTCCACCTATTTTAGTAACAAATCCTAACACCTTTACTTTATCCATCTGGGCTGTATCTGAGGGGGTTAAATCTTCAGCAACAACTATCGCTTCCTCTTCCAGATTAGAAAGATCTATAATCTTAACTCCTAATAGATTTCTTATAACCCTTCCCGTTACATCCTTAATATCCGCCGCTCTTTCTCTCATATACTCATTATCCATGCTTTTGAACATCTCTATGAACATCTCTGCTACTTCTTTTACAGCCCATTCCGCATTTACTTGATCTTCTTCAATTTTTGCTTCTATCTGACCACACATTTCTGGGTCCTCAAGTATCATCATATGAGCAGCAAAGACTTTAGCTTCTTCTTCACCTATGTTCTTTTTAGTTTTTTCATAGATAATCTTTATTTCATTCTGACTTTTTATTAAGTTATCTTTAAGCTTCTGTATTTCGGCTTGAACATCTTTGATCTTCTTTTCTTCAAGCTCTATCTTAGGATCTTTTTTCACTATTACCTTACCTATGGCAATACCTGGCGAAGCCCCTATTCCTTTCATAATAAATATAGACCTCCTATTCTCCAAAACCTCCATCAATTAGTTCTTTTAAGGCAATTACTGCTTCTTGCTCATCTTCTCCTTCAGCCTCTAATACAAGTTTGGCTCCTTGTCCCGCTCCCATGCTTAAGATAGACATAATACTTTTAGCATTAAATTTTCTTCCATCCTTAATAATATTTACTTCAGATTTAAACTTACTTGCTTTTTGCACAAACTCACTAGCAGGTCTGGCATGTAATCCGGTTGCATTTTTTAACACTACTTCACAATTTTTCATTGATAACCCTCCTTCGAGCATTTTTATTTTACTATAATTTTAAGAATTTTTGATAATCTTTAATATATAGCATAGCTCATCATCACTAACTTGAATTTTAAATGGTTCTTCAATCAACTTAATAGCTTTTTTTAAGCTCTTAAACTCTTTTAAGTTTTCATCTTTATATTCAGCTAATCCTTCAAAAACTACTCTGTTATTGGTAATAATACGTTCCAGCATGTAACCTATGTGAATAGATAAGCTCGTAATAAGCAAATTGGTAATATTATCTATATCTAGAGCATCAATAAATTTTTTTGTATAGATTATAACCATCTTGGGATTTACAAACATCACGAATTCTTCCAACATCTCTCTGGAAACTTCATAGCAAGATTTTTTACCACTTTTTTCATCTTCATATGCGCTACTATCTAAAAATTTAATAAACTTATATTTTAAATTTTTATTTAAAATATCATCTATAGAAAAATAGGGAACGCCTATATTAGGATTGATATTTCCTACACTAGCAATGATTAGATAATCTTCATGTGCTTTTTTATATTCACTACAATTATTTTCAATTGTCGCATAATCAAAAGGAATAATTTTAATATTAGTTCTTTTAAGTTTCTCTAATATACCCGCTAATACATTCTGCATCATTAGGCTTGTTCCTTTTCCTGTTGTACAGACAGTAATAATAGCTCTTTGTTTCTCTTGATCTTTAACAACGCATTGCATATCATCCTTTACAAAGGACTTGAATATCTCATCAATACTACATTTTTTATACATAACTTTCCTAACTACTTCTAAGACAACAGGAGTTGAAACGCAATCTATGGTTCTGGTAATAATACCTGTTTCTTCTGTTATCTTAGCACCAAAGGTCTTCAGTGAACCCATATCAACTAAAAGTAAGATGCCTTTTCCTCGATCCATTGTCTTAGCCATAGATAATACCTTATGGTATATCTCCTCTACGCTTTTTTCTAAGGGCATGTCTATAGCTTTTATAAAATCAGAGTTTAACAGTTTATTGCACACATTGGCTATACTAGTTGCAGTACTGATACCATGGGCAATAACTATAATGCCTATTTTAGCTTGATTTATATTTTCTTTTTTATTATTTGCTAACAAAACAGCTATAAAGCTCTTTTCATCCATAGGTATACTAACTTTAAATCTCTCGCTAATTTTTTTAACCATTAGAGCTGCAACTTCATACTCTGCACGATATAATTCTTTAATCTTAAACAACTCTTGATTGACAATGGGTTCTTTTAACTTAATTCTCTTTAGTAAGGCACTGAGATGAAAAGCTAAACCAAACATAATCGTAGGATTAAATTCTTTCTCGAGTTTCTCGCTTGCTAATGTAACCAACTCAAATGTAAAATCTACTATTTCTTTATCAATCACCCTATATAGCTCACTAATATTAAAATTTTTGTAATGAAATTTCCTAATAAGCTGTCGATAGTAATTATCTATTACTTTACTTATTTCCAGATAACTCTCTTGATCTGATAGTCCTTCTTCTTTCATTTTTTCTAATTTACTTGCTATTTTCGCATATATATCTTCCTCAGAAACTATAGATCCTTTGTATTTATCTGAAGGATAAATTATCAGGTCATCTTTAAATACATTTAAATATTCTTGAGTTTCAATATCAAGCTTGTTTATATTAAATATCGAGTTCTTGATATTCTGAGAAAGCATATCAAATTCTATTATTAACGCCTCTTTCTTCTGAAGATATTTAAGAAAGGCTTTAGCACATATTAATTTAATATCAGATTTAAGCTGACCAATGTTGCCTTTACATTCATACATACAAAGTGCTTTTAATACTTCAGGTGAAATATTAAGTTTATTATTTATTCTGATTGCTTCTTCGATAAATAAACTTTCAATAATCTCCAGCCTCTCATCAATGCTCTTTTCTTTTAGGGAAGGTAACGTAATTATTACTGGTATTCTTCTTAAAAATGTTCTTAGAAGTACTTCTTGAGGATCTTCTGTGGTTGCTGCTATTATCAATACTTCGCTTTTTCTCGTATTATCTGTTTCGCCCAGTCTATGATACTCACCTTTATCCATTAAATAGAAAAGTATTTCCTGCCCATCGGGGGGAAGTCTATGAACTTCGTCTAAAAAGAGAATGCCTCCATTTGCTTTTTCTATTAGTCCTTCTTTATCACTGTCAGCGCCTGTATAGGCTCCTTTCACATGTCCGAAAAGCTGTGATAAAAGCAATTGTGGATTATTATAATAATCAGAACAATTTTGGGAGACAAAGGGAAATTTATCATTACATTTATTTCTTTTATTTTTTGCATATTCATACATTATCTTTGCAAAAAAAGTCTTTCCTACACCGCTAGGTCCTAAAATTAAGGTATGTAACCCATTGGGGGGATAAACTAGCGCTGCCTTAGCCTGATCTACTTGTGTCTTAAGGCTTAAGTTATAACCAATTAAAGCCTTGAAAGGATCAACATCTTCTTGTTCCTGGATGGAATTATCCCTTAATATATTGCTCCTTATCTCTGTAATACTATACTCATTTCTTGTTAGTTTATTGTCTACCAACTTTTCGATTATATTACGAGGCACAAATCTTACCGGGCGTCCCTTTACCTTAATAAGTCTACCTTGCTTGCATAAATCATTGAGAAGGGTGCTGGCATTATTTCTTATTATTCCCAGCTTATCTTCTATCTTACTCGCATCTATACCAATGATAGTGCCTTCTAACAACTCTTTCTTAACCTCTTCCAGCTTTATATTCATATTTATATAGTTATATACAACTTCTATTTTCTTCACTGTGTACACCTACTTGTTCATGAATTATTATTATTACTATAGTCAAGATATTAGCTATTTCTTAACATCAGCTTTTATTACTTTTTTTGATCTCACTGATACTATGTCATGCTTTCTAAAACATTTTGGAATGGGAATGGAAGCACTATGCTTATTTAAATACATCACTAATAAAAAAGTACCTACTGTTAAATAAATATTCTTCGTAATAAATGTAATAATAAGCAATACAACTGACATGGCTACTAAAAAGCACCATTCAAACACCTTCATCTCCTCACCTCTCTTTTTTAGTATATAGATAACACCTCTTCGCTATGGTAGTTTGTGAATATCCTTAAATTAACTGTACCAAACGTCGAGGTGTTTTCTATGTCCATTTTTAGAAGCAAGATTTAACTCCTTATTTACTCTCCATTTCTAAGTCCGAAATATTTAAAAACTCTCGCTAGACTAGTATTTATTATGTCATTTTCTGTGAGCTCACAATATTTAATAAACTCCTCTGCTCTTGCGAAATCTCCTACCTGCAAGGGATAGTGTGCATCTGAATTAACTATAAACTTTACTCCTTTATCTCTTAATTTCAGTACTGTATTTCTAAAAATAAACCAATCAAGATCTTTTTTAAGGGCTTTATTATTAATTTCAATAGCTATCTTCTTCTCCAATAACACAGGTATAATTTGTGTCATATCTAGCTCAAAGAAAGGGTAGTTTAAGTGAGCTATTGATTTAACATCATATCTTATGAGACACGCTTTAAGTGCTCTTGTATTAATCTCAACATCCTCATTATCCCAAGAAAACCCATGAAATGCAGCTATGATATATTCCAATCTATGTAAGGCATCATCGGGTAAATCTAATCTTCCCTTTTTATCAATAATATTAGCTTCGACTCCTGGATATATAAGTATTCCTGAATCACTTCTGACATTGTCTGCTAAACTATTGAAATAATATTTATGTGCTGAAATGGGCATAGCAGGTCCATGATCAGTTATCGCTATAGCTTTAAGATTTCTTTCTTGTGAAACGCCCACAATTTCTCTAATAGTCCCAAAAGCATCTCCACTGGCCACTGTATGTATGTGAAAATCCCCAATAAATTTCATTATTCTCTGCCTTTACTCATCTTTGACCTATTTTTTGGCTACTGCTTCAAATTCTGTTGGAGCAATAATTTCTGGTTCTTTTCCTATTTGCAGTGCATAGAAGTAAATTTCTGCCACATCTTCTACGTATTGAGCTTTTAAGTAGGCTTCTTCTAAGTTAGCACCTACTGTTAAAACGCCATGTTTTTCTAGGAGACAGGCATCCGAAATTTTTAATGGTTCAATTATACTATCTGCTAAAGCCTGAGTACCTGGCTGCCCATACTTTGCTATGGGAGTCTTTGTTCCATATATTAAGGCTTCAAATACTACAGGCTGGATTTCCTTAGCTTGAACAGCGAATGCAGTTGCAAAATGAGAATGTGTATGACAGACACCCACTACATCTTCTCTGCACTTATATGCCATAAGATGCATTAATAACTCACTTGTAGGGTTGACATTTGTTTCAAGCTCGACTATATTTCCTTCCAAATCAACAATAGCAACATCTTTATAAGTTAATTCTTCTCTTGCCACTCCTGAAGGAGTTATTACTATATAACCAGTTTCCGGATCTCTTAAGCTAAAATTTCCTGACTTATGCTTGCACAACCCACTTTCATCAGCACGTATGGCAATATCAACTACTTGTTTTTTTAAATTTTCTAACATTTCCAAACGCTCCTTTAGCTCAATATTTTAAGCTCCTAATCCCAGTTCTTCAATAACTTCCGCTTCTCTCTTACTCATATATTTGTAATACCATACACATATTCCAAGATAACCTATTAAAAAGACTATTCCCATGAAGTTACCATTTATTACATCAGCTGCTTGGGCAAATATCCATCTAAAACCTGGCGCTTCTAAGCCATTCCAAGTAATTAATTGTCCTGCCGGTATTTCTATCGTGCCTACGGATTTTGCTAAGTCTGTAATCATAGGCGCAAAACTAGTAGCTACGTAAAGATATAAGGGAGTGGAAATTACACCAAGTATAATCATTCTTATTAAATCTCCGCCAGTTACTATTATGGCTGCTCCTGCAAAACAGATATTTAAAATCCCTCCAAAGGGCAAAACTCCATTTCCAGGTAAGATAACTGCCATAGCTAATATAACAGGAACCAAGATAATTAAAGATACCCATATTTCTGGTTGTCCGGCTAAGAATGGCCAATCCAAACCAATGTAGAACTCTCGACCAGGGAATCTTCTCTTCATAAATTCTCCTGCAGCATCACTGATGGGAGCTAAAGCCTGCATAAATAACTTAGCTACCATAGGGAATAAAGTAAGGGCCGTCGCTGATTGAACTCCTAAAGTAAGTATTCCTTTTACATCGTATTTTGCAAATATAGCTATTAACATCCCTACTATAAAACCCATAACATGGTTTTCGCCAAAGATACCTATCTTTTCTTTTACTTTAGCGGCATTAATATTATTATTTTTAAGCCCAGGTATAAAGTCCAATACGCGATTAATTGGAGCCAGCAATATGGCAGTTAAAGCCATGGAATGTGGTAAAGCTATCCCGGGTATCCCCGTAATTTTATAGATTTGTTTCTGAGTAAGATCAGCATTTTTAAGTTCAAATACTACCTCTATCGCCGCAACCACAAAAGCTGCTGGTAAACTTCCCGTTACCCCTACCACAATAACTGCTGTCAATATCTTGTTCCAGACATTCCACATATCTACGTTAAGACAATTGGTCCAGCCAAAGGCCAACATGACAATATTAATGGCAATCTGCAATGGGAATAACAAGAATGCATAGGGCCACGCCCAGGCTATAGAAGCAAGTGGTGTCCATCCTAAGTCCAGGGCATTAAGTTGGAGACCTGTATTCTCTACAAATGCTTGCGATGCAGGCCCTATGGCCGAAAACATAAACTCTATGATAACATTCATTCCTAAAAATGCTACTCCTAAGGTTAAGGCAGCAGCAAACGCTTTTTTAAGTTTCATTCTAATTATTAAACCTATCACTAACATTAACATAGGCAAGAAAACTGCAGGGCCTAAACCTAAAATAGCGTTAACAACTGTTTTTAACATACCATCCTCCCCCTTTTCTCATTTGACTTATTTTTTAATAATATCAATGATTTGTTGGAGTGCTTCGTCACGACCAACACCTGTTAAGAAAGGAATGCCACTAATGACAGGTATACCATAATCACTATTTCCCGCAGGTGTAATAGAAATATATACATCACAATTTTTTATGTAAGCGTCTAAGGATTTGATATCTACAGCTTCAACATCAGCCATTATCCCTTTTTCTTCTAGTAAACTCTTCACTTTTGAAGCTACTGTCTGGGAAGTGGCTACCCCAGATGCACATGCTGTTATTATTCTTTTCACACATTTCACCTCCTCTCCTGTGCTTCCTTATTTATTTTGTTGATCAAGTTTAAGCAACTCTATGATCTTTTCTATTGCTTCATTTGCTCCTACATTAGTTAAAAAGGGAATCCCACTTATAGTTGGTACTCCAAAATTTTTAGTAATATAGGGAGTAATAGAGATATATAAATCTGAATTGTTTACATAAGTATCAATAGACTTGATATCAACCGCTTGTACATCCAGATAATATCCTCTTTGTTCTAGTAAATTTTTGACCTTAGATGCTACAGACTGCGACGTAGCCACCCCTGAAGCACATGCTGTTATTATTTTTTTCATCTTGCTATCCCAACTCTTTTCTTAAGATATTTAATAAATCTTCTGAATTTGTTGAGTGTTTTAACTTTTTAAGAGCCTCTTCTTTAGAGAATATTTCCATCATCTTTTTTAACACTACTATCTGCTTATTTGGATCTGCTACCGCTAATAAAAATACCATTTCGGCCTTAATGTCCTTAATTCCATTGCCCATTTCTTTAAATATGATAGGTTTTTTTAAATTTGCAACTAAGATACAAGCCTTTAATACATGTTCAGGTTTAGTATGTGGTAATGCTACTTTAACTCCTGCCGTAGGGAGGCCTGTAGGAAATACTTTTTCCCTCTCGATTACTGCATTTGTAAAGGATTGTTTCACATAACCCTTATTGATTAATTTAGCGGTGAGCATTTTTAATAATTGTTCTTTATCCTCAGCTTCTACATCGAATAGTATTAGATTACTATCAAACAATTCCATAACTTTTTCAACTTCCATTATTAACACCTCTTATCAAGCTCTATATTTTTTATGCATGATCTTAACCTACTTATATATAATTGCAAAATATGTGCCAACTTTATGCTTAGTTACTCAAATGGGCTTAATTTCAGGGTTTATTGATTTAAGTATTTAACTTTTTATGCAGTATTTTTTAGCTATGAATTAGTGCTAATTTTCTGCATAATTAATTTTTTTATTAGATGAAATATTATTAAAAACACAAAAAGAGAGATTCGTATAGAATCTCTCTTAAAAAACAAATCCTGGCAACGACATACTCTCCCAGGTCGTAAGACCAAGTACCATCTGCGCTGAAGGGCTTAACTACCGTGTTCGGGATGGGAACGGGTGTGACCCCTTCGCTATTGCCACCAGGAATCTTTTAACTTTTTTAGTTCC
>JAHDSB010000141.1 GCA_018433015.1 Clostridia bacterium
CAGCGGGTACAGAGCTTTTAAATACAGGCAAGGGGAGCATTAATTTAAGGGAATATAATCTCAGAGCTAGGGACTACGGAGATACAAAGGATTATTTAAAAGATATTATCAGTTTTATTAATAATAATGGATAACAAAGGCTGGCATTTGCCTTGATGTAAGTATCTATTAGTGAAATAAACAAGGCTTCATTACTAGAAGCTTTTCTGAAAATTAGGAGGATATGATGAAAAGACGGGTAGTAATTACAGGCATAGGACCTGCTACCGCTACAGGTGTGGGAAAAGAGGAGTTTTTCACTAGCCTTTTAGAAATGAAAACACAGATATTGCTCATACCGGCAGGCTATGAAAGAAATTATACGTTTAAATCTCGTTATCATGTACCGCGGCCCGAGTTTTCGCTAGGGGAGCGGGGTATTCCCAAAACTGCAGAAAACATGATGGAAGAGGCCACAAAACTGGCGGTGCTTTGTGCAAGTTTAGCTTTAGATGATGGGGGATTTGCAATCAAGAAAAGCAATAAATATTTTCAAGTAGCTGGGCTAGATGATTGTGGTGTCATTATAGGAGTAGGAATGAGCAGTTTGCATACTGCTTTGGAATCTTATGTGGCCCATACGGCACAATATATAGAAGAAAAAGATGGTAATAAAGAAGACAGGGAAGAAAGGGGAAGCGGACAAGAACCTAAGAGGAAAAAAAGGTACAATAGAATGGTAATACCAATGCTAATGCCCAATGCTGCTTCCGCTTGGATTTCCATTTTGTATGGCCTAAAAGGAATTAATTATACTGTTAATGCGGCTTGTGCTTCAGGAACTTGTGCCATAGGTGAAGCTTATAGGAGTATCTTAGATGGCAGGTGCACTGCTGCCCTAACCGGTGGAGTGGAAGCTTTAGGAGAAAAGAGTGGCGCTGTTATGCGGGGGTTTGATATGCTGACAGTACTCACTAGGGCACAAGATGGAATTCCTCAGCCTTTTTCTCAAGCTAGGAGCGGTTTTTTATTTAACGATGGTGCGGGCTGTGTTCTGATTTTGGAAGAATTGCAGAGGGCTAAAAAGAGAGGGGCCCATATCTATGCAGAGCTTGTAGATTATGAATGTTCCTGTGATGCTTATAATATTCTGCAGATAGAACCCTCCGGTGCAAATATACAGGAGCTTTTTAAGAAAATTACGGCAGGTAAAAAAATAGCTTATCTTAATGCCCATGGAACGGGGACACAGAATAATGATGATGTAGAAGCGGGTGTTATACAAGAAGTATTTGGTGATAAAAATGTGCAACCTTATATTAACTCTACTAAAGGATTACTGGGACACAGCATTGGGGCCAGTGGTGCCATAGAAGCGGCAGTAACGGCATTAAGCATTGACAAGGCCAAGATTCATGGCAACTTAACCAAGGACCCTTTAGATGATTTAAACCTACCGTTAGAATCTTTAGAAACAGTTATTGATTATGCCCTCTCTGCTTCCTATGGATTTGGAGGACATAATGCTATCCTGTGTTTCAAAAGGTATGTAGAAAATGGATAGTGTGATTATTACAGGGGCTACAGGCTTTATCGGCAGTCATATAACGGGAGCATTTTGTAAGCAAGGGATTAGGGTAGGTTGTCTGATTAGAGAGACTAGTAATAAGGCTAATATAGAGGGATTGCCGGTAGAAGTTCATACAGGTGATATTAGAAATATTGGGGAATTAAGAAATGCCTTTAGGGGATATGACTGTGTTATTCATAACGCTGCTAAAGCGTGTGATTGGGGAAGTTGGCAGGATTTTTATGATACTAATGTTAAGGGCACAATGAATGTGTTAAAGGCCTGTGTTCAGGTAGGAATTAAGAATATTATCATGACTTGTTCAGATTCTGTTTATGGAGAAGAACATAGCATGATTGTGAAGGATGAAGAATCACCTTATAATTCCCATTATGATTATCTGGGGGATAAAATCTTCCCTTGTGCTATGAATTATTATCGTGATAGTAAGGCCCTTGCTAAAAAGAATACTATCAGTTTTGCTCGTTATTATAACTTGAACCTTACCATCTTAGAGCCTGTCTTTGTCTATGGGGAACGGGAATTCAACACAGGGTTTTATGAGTACTTGAAAACAGTCAAAAGTGGAATCCCTTTTTTGCCGGGTTCAAAGAAAAATAAATTTCATGTAGTATATGCTGGGGATCTGGCCCGGGCCTATTTTTTAGCCTTTAAGAAGGAATTGCTGGGAGTGAATTGTATTGTCATTGGCAATCAAGAGGCTGCCAGGATGGAAAAAATCTATGAATTATTCTGTCAGGAGGCAGGATTCAGAAAACCTGCTAATTTTCCTAAAGTACTCGTGTATCCGGCAGCCTTTGTGATGGAGCTGATTTATACTGTTTTAAAGATAAAATCACCACCCCTCTTAACACGGGGCAGGGTAAACATGTTTTATGACAATGTGGAATTTTCTGTTAAGAAAGCAGAAGAACTGCTAGGGTTTAAAAATGAATATACTCTGGAAGAAGGCATTAAAAAAACTGTCCAGTGGTATAAACAGCACAGTTTGCTGTGAAGGAGGTGGTTGTTATATGCAGGTACAAAATGTTACAGGTATTCATAAAAAATTATTTAATTTAAGAGTTAAGACTAACGTTTTCTTTCACTTTCTACCTGAGCTTCTGCAAGGGAAAATAAGCCTTAAAAGGTTTTACTACTTTTTAAGAAGGTTGTTGCTTTTTTTAGCTAAGATGCAACATAATAAATTTGTTACGATAGCAGGTAAAACACGCCTGGATTTATATGTGCCCGGATTTCCTTCTCCCGCCTTTTATACCGCGTGTAAAAAATTCAAGGAATTTGAGAAGAAACTGCCTTGTACAACGGCCTTGATATCTATTACTTCAGCGTGTACGTATAATTGTCAGCATTGCTATCAAAAATTTGATAAAGGTCGGGATGTGGATCTTGATATTTTGTTTAGTACCGTTAAAAAGCTGCAGGACATGGGGATTGCCTTTTTTAATATTGAAGGCGGGGAACCTTTTTTGGTGTATGAGAGATTAAAAAAGCTTTGTTCCGTTATTGATGATAGAGCAGAAATTTGGATAAATTCCACAGGAACTAATGTAACACAAGAAAGGCTAGTTGAATTGAAGGAACTTGGTGTAACGGCCTTGATGTTTTCTCTCCACAGCCCTGAACCGGATATTTTCAATAGATTTATGGGCAGTGATGCGGCTTGGGATACTTTACGAAAGGCAGTTGGAATGTGTCATGAAGCGGGGATAGCTGTGGCCTTTAATTCTTGTCTTTTAAGAGATGACTTTTATAATGGTAACTTTGAGAGAGTTATGGAAGTTGTGCGAGATTTTAAGGCTTGCTTGATCCAGATAATTAAGCCCAAACCGGCGGGAGGTTGGCTTAATAAGGAAAATTTGGAGTTTACGGAAGAAGATCTTAACTTTGTGAAGGCTAAGGTTTCTGAATATAATTTAAATCCTAAGTATAAGATATATCCTGCTATTTCCGCCCAAATTATTGAAGAAGATAGAGAGGTTTTCGGTTGCACAGCCGGGGGCACGGATAGGTTTTATATCAATGCCAAAGGTGATCTGCAGCCTTGTGAGTTTTTGAATATATCCTTTGGTAATATCGCAATCGACGATTTCCTAGAAATTTACCATAAGATGAGGAACTGTTTTCCCTGGGGGGGAGACTGTTATTTGTGTGAGAAATATTCTTCTAAGATTCACCGGCTTTATAAGGAATACAATTTGACCAGCTTGCCTCTTACTAAAGAGATCTCTAAGGAAGTTTACAAAAACTGGGAAAGGGGCAATAAAACCCCTTTGTATGAACAGCTGGAAAGGTTAAAGTAACCTAAGAAAAAGAGCTTTTTCAATAGAAACTTAGGTAATATTCAATTTAGCTAGAAAAATTATCTTAACCATTAAACTTAACCTTAAACCTTGAGAATACTGGGAAAAACCACTTTGGATTTAAGGTAAGGCAGTGCTAGAATAAGTCTTGCTTGTACAAGACTATAATATATTGAAGTGATAATAAAATGGCTAAATATCGCGGTTTTCTTTATGCAATAGCTTCAGCAATCGCTTTTGGTTTAATGCCTATATTAGCTAAGATTGCTTATATAGGAGGTGCAAATGCTATAACTGTAATTTTTTTAAGGTTTTTTATAGCAGCACTGATTTTATTAGGATATTTTATACTCCAGAGAGTAAACATAAAAATTACTAAACAGCAGTTAAAAAAGGTAATATTATTAGGTTTAGTTTGGTATATGGCTACCTGTTTAACGTTGTTTATATCTTATGAATATATTTCAGTAGGACTTGCTACCGTATTTCATTTTATATATCCTGCGGTAGTAACTTTCCTATCTTATTTGGTTTATAAAGAACATTTATATCCTAATAAAATTGTCTCTGTAGTTCTTTCCCTGCTGGGAGTGTTGGTTCTGGTAGGTTTTACTTCCATAAAATTGAGTTATAAAGGGATTATTCTAGCCCTTGCTTCAGGTATCTTCTATTCTTTTTATATAGTTGAAGTAGGAGATAAGGAGATAAAAAGCATGGACACTTTAGTGTTAACTTTTTACGTGTCTTTCTTTGCATCTCTGGGTATTTTGCCTTTAGGAATTGTAACTAAAAGTCTATATTTAAAAATGCAGTTTGCTAGTATATTAGCCATAGTATTACTAGCTGTAATTAGTACTATTATAGGTTTAATTACTTTTGCCCGTTCTGTGAAAATAATAGGACCCTCCAGCGCAGCAATATTTAGTACTCTCGAACCCATCACCAGCATTGTCTTGGGAGTTATATTTCTGAAGGAGAGCATGTCCTTGTCTTTGGTAATGGGAACTTGTTTAATAGTTGCTTCTATTTTAATATTACTTAGAAATGAAAGAAAAATATCAGCAATTTAATTGATCACGGGGCAACAACTAACTAACCCCCTTTTAAAGAAATGAGGGAGGGGGTTGTTTTAATATAAGGAAAAAGTACTCTTCTAATAAACTGAAATATTAGATAAAATAATAAAAATGTACAAAAATTTTATTATAGTAATAAATTATTTACAAATGATGGGAAAGAATATATAATTAACTTAACAGAGATTGGTATGATTATACATTTTTGCAAGGTGATTGAAATGAAAGCACAGCAGACTAAAATTTTGGAGAGCTATATTCCCCTTGTGAAATTTTTGGCAACATTCTTTGGTGAGGATTGTGAAGTTGTCCTTCATGATCTTCGAAACATTGAATCATCAATTATTGCCATAGAAAATAATCATATTAGCGGTAGAAACGTAGGAGGGCCTTTAACAGATTTATGTCTAAGAATAATTAAAGATAAAAAATACCTTCATGCTGATTTTATAAAAGATTATAAATGCATAGCAAAAGATGGGAAACAGCTACAGTCTGCCACTTATTTTATTAAAGACGAAACAGAATTTTTATTAGGTCTATTGTGTATTAATATGGATATTAGTAATCTAATTAATGCTAAACAGATTCTAGAAAAACTCATTTCTGGTTTTAGCAGCAAAAAAATTATTAATAAATCACCCCTACAAGCAGAGTTAGAAAAAACGGATTCGGAATATGTGAGCCATTTATCCATTGAAGATTTAATGAACACAATGATTATAGAAGTTATAGCAAAATCTAAAATACCTCCTGAAAGAATGGTGGCAGATGAGAAATTAGCATTAGTAAACGCATTGAATGAAAAAGGAGTTTTTTTAATAAAGGGTTCTGTTGCAGAAGTAGCTAATCGTTTAAAAACTTCAGAGGCTACAATTTATAGATATATAAAGCAACTTACAAAGTGAAAAAGGGTATAAAATAGGCCTAATTACCTTTATACCTCAATTTTCGCGATCATAATAATTCAGGCAGGCCTTTATATAACAGAGTAAACAGCTATTTGTTTATAGATGTAATTACAAAAAATAAAAGCTAAACTCATTTTCAGCATACACTCTGGTAGTCCTTTAGAGATAGGGCGCAAAATATTCAATACCTAAATTGATAGGTGTCTGGCATTTTGCAGTTCTTTTGGATTAATGGGAAGTAATGTAACCGAATTATAATTTATTTAAAGATGTCAGATACCTCATTTTGGTTGTATTTATGGTAAACAACTACATCTACCAAAATTATATAACGCGAAAGTTGGTTTATATAATAACTGATGGATTAATTTAGAGGAGGTATACTCGAAATGAGTGAAAAAAAGAAGATGGGTTTGATTCCTAGATTATTAATTGGTATTGCTATTGGCGTTATTTTAGGTTTAACAGTTAATGAACAAATCATTGCAGTTATAACAACCATTAAAGAAGTTTTAGGCTCCATAATATTCTTTGTTGTACCACTAGTAATATTTGGTTTTATAACACCGGCAATTACAGGTTTAAGACACAATGCCAGTAGAATGTTAGGTACCTTCTTAGGCATGTCCTATTTATCTGCAGTATTTGCTTCCCTTTTTGCAGCAATTGCAGGCTACATAATTATTCCTCATTTAAATATTGCCAGTGAGGCAGAAGCTTTAAAAGAATTGCCTAAGACCGCCTTCGAGTTAAATATTGAACCTGTAGTACCGGTTATAACTGCTTTAGTATTGGCAATCTTAGTAGGAGTTTCGGTAATCTGGACCAAAGCCGAGACAGTGGATAAATTACTGGGTGAATTTCAAAAAATGGTACTATCTATTATCAATAAAATTGTTATCCCTATTCTACCTTACTTTATTGCAGCCACCTTCGCAGGATTAGCTTATACAGGAACCTTTACAAAACAATTACCCGTTTTCTTAAAGATTATAGTATTAGTATTAATTGGACATTTTATATGGTTAACTATTCTGTATGCAATTGGTGGTGCAGTTTCAAAACAAAATCCTTGGGAGGTTGTGAAACATTACGGACCGGCGTATTTAACTGCAGTAGGTACAATGTCTAGTGCTGCTACCTTACCTGTTTCCTTAAGATGTGCTAAACGTTCTAAGGCATTAGTTCCTGAGGTTGTAGATTTTGCCATACCTTTAGGTGCAACTACCCACCTTTGTGGATCTGTTCTAACGGAAACATTTTTCTGTATGACTATATCTTTAATAATGTATGGCACATTACCTGCAGTGAGCACTATTATAATTTTCTCGATTTTATTTGGCATTTTTGCAGTAGGTGCACCGGGAGTGCCGGGAGGAACGGTTATGGCTTCTTTGGCAATTGTTTACGGTATTTTAGGGTTTGAAGCATCTGCCGTAGGTCTATTAATGGCCATCTTTGCCTTACAAGATAGCTTTGGAACTGCTTGTAATATTACAGGTGATGGTGCTCTGGCATTAATTCTACGCGGGCTCTACTATGATAAAGAAGGCAATATCAAAGAAAATACAAAAGCTAGTGCGGCTGTATAACTTGATGTGATAAAAAATCAGTTCCCAAGGTTTGCAAAAATACAAGTCAAAAGGAGTCTTATAAGTAAACTTATAGGGCTCTTTTTTTCTGTAAGAAACTTGACAACGGTTGTCCCAGAATAAAGCTCTTCTTTTAGGAGAGAATAATTTAGAGCTTGTTAAGTTATGGTATAAGTAAACCATTATTAAGGGGTAGAGTTGGAAAAAATGAAAAGAATGCAAAGAAGTTATAAAGATATAGAACTATGGAAGGATATAGATGATACAAAATGGAAGGATTGGAAGTGGCAGGTTAGTAACAGGATTACTAATGTAGAACAGTTAAAACAAGTAATAAAACTTTCACCGGAAGAAGATACAGGGATAAAAAAGTGTTTAGAAAGTTTAAGAATGGCCATAACACCATATTATGCTATGTTAATAGACCCGGAAAATTTTGATGATCCTATTAGAAAACAAGCTGTTCCACTAGCTCTGGAAATTGAAGCGGCAAAATGTGATATGGAGGATCCCCTTTCTGAGGAACGTGATTCACCGGTAAAAGGGATTACCCATAGATATCCTGATCGGGTATTATTCTTGATTACTGATCAGTGTGCTATGTATTGTCGACATTGCACTAGAAGAAGAATGGCAGGATCAACAGATAAAGCTTTACCAAAAAAAGAGTTAGATAAAGCTATAGAATATATTAAAAAGACGCCACAAATCAGAGATGTCTTAATATCAGGGGGAGATAGTTTATTAGTAAAAGATGAAACTATTGAGTACATCCTAGGGAGTTTACGCAAGATTCCTCATGTTGAAGTAATTCGTTTTGGAACTAGAACACCGGTAGTAGTTCCTCAAAGGATCACAGATGAATTATGTAGCATGTTAAAGAAGTATCATCCTATATGGTTAAATATGCATTTCAATCATCCATACGAAATTACAGAAGAGGCTAAAATAGCCTGTGGAAAATTGGCGGATGCAGGAGTACCTCTGGGAAATCAGACTGTGCTTTTAAAAGGGGTTAATGATTGTCCGTATATTATTAGAAAATTAGTGCATGAACTTGTTAAAATGAGAGTAAGACCCTATTATTTATATCAGTGTGATTTATCAAGGGGGATAGAACAGTTTAGAACGCCTGTAGGCAAAGGAATAGAGATAATTGAACTTTTACGGGGACATACTTCCGGATATGCTGTACCCACTTATGTGATCGATGCACCCGGAGGTGGGGGGAAAATACCTGTTGCCCCCCAATATCTAATTTCTCAATCAAATGATAAAGTGATACTGAGGAATTATGAAGGTGTTATTTGTGCATATACAGAGCCGGAAGATAAAAGTGATTCTTGCCATGACTGTAAGTTTTGTGAGGAGTATATGAGTGCTCCCCAAACAGGTATTGAAAAATTATTCAATGAGAGAAAGATTAATTTAGTGCCAAGGAGTAATCGCAGAATTAAATTAAGGGAACAAAAGGAGCAAGGCCGATGACAGAGCAGTATATCAGCAAAAAAGAGCTGAACACCACTGAATATGACGCAGTTATGTTATTAGACCAATATAACAGTAGGATTATATTATCTGAGTGCGCCGGTAAAAAGGAGCGTGCAATTGCAAGGCTTAGAGAATTGGGCAGTGAAAAAAGCTTAGGGAAAATAATATATTTTGCTAATATAGAGGATAAAAATCTTTTTCAAAGGGAGGGATTTGTAGAAGAAGGAATTATTGAGGATTACTTTAAAGGTGATGATGCTTACTGTTTATCATATTTTAATGATCCCCAGCGGCAAAACAGCGCAGAAGAAGGCCGAGAAAATAAAATTATAGAAAAAGCCCTTCAAGAGCAGCCTTTCGGGATGGAAGGAAAAGCTAGCGAGTATACCCTTAGATTAGCAAAGCCTCGAGATGCAGGGGACATAGCTAAACTAATAGATAGGGTATTTGATACTTATCCAACTCCTATGAATAATGAAGAATATATAAAAAAGGTTATGGATAATAAAGTACGCTTGGTTGTTGCCGAAAGTAAAGATGGTTCCATTGCTAGTGTAGCTTCCGCTGAGATGAAAAAAAATCTGGGTAATGCTGAGATAACGGATTGTGCTACTTTAGAGGAACATAGGGGAAAGGGTCTAATGAGCCACTTGATCGGTTATTTGGAAAAGCAATTGACTGAGGAAGGATTCATAGTTTTATATAGTTTAGCAAGGGCTTTATCTCCTGCAGTTAATATAGTTTTAAGAAGAAGTGGTTATAAATATACGGGGAGAATGGTTAAGAATTGTAATATTATGGGCAAGTTTGAAGATATGAATATCTGGGTGAAAAAATTACAGTAAAAAAACATCTACCCTATTAAGAGGTAGATGTTTTTATCATGGCAAAATTATATTTCTACCAGTTCGTTTATACTTACTGTTGTGGGAGAAGAAGAATTTTCTAGGAATTGTATTTCTGCTTCCTGGGTTTGTTTATTGAGACCTTTAAGCCACACTGATTTACCTTGGTACTCTACATCAATAACTCCTTTAGATGAAATGATTTCATGGGCTCTTTGAAAATCCATGTAACTATCACCCTCACTTTACAAATAAAAATAGGATTAATGATAGTAGTCTTCCCCCAACATCTTATATTTATTTTAGTTTCCATTCCGGTGTTCTCTTATTTAAGAAGGCATCTACCCCTTCATAGGCATCTTCTGTGGTAGAAAGCATAACAAAATGATTATTAGCCAGTTCCATGGCTTTGGTGTATTCTAGATCTGCCATTTTGTAGAAGGATTTTTTACCCAGTTGAACAGCCAGGGGACTTTTAGCTGCTATTTTTTCTGCCAGCTTTAGAGCTTCCATCTCTAATTCATCTGCCGGAACCACCTTATTTATCAAGCCGATCTTTAAGGCTTCTTGGTCATCAATCATATCTCCGGTAAGCAATAATTCCAGAGCTTTTTTACGACCTAAACAACGTGACAAAGGTACAGCAGGGCCCATGCAGAAAAGCCCAATATTGACTGCTGTGGCACCAAATCTTGTTCCTTCCGCTGCTATGGCCAAATCTGCGGCAGCAACTACCCCAATACCATTAGCTACGGCTATGTTATGAGCTGCCACTATCACTGGTTTCCCCATTTTAGCCATAATCAGACTACCATTTTCCATTAATTCAACCCATTCTAAAGCATCAAGGGTAGTGCTTTGGTTGTACAACTCGCTTACATCGATTCCTGCACAAAAGGCACGTCCCGCTCCTTTTATTATGACGACCCGGATTTCTTTCATATTATCTAATTCTTCTAGAGCACTATTGAGTTCTACAGCTAGAGTTCTATTAAAGGTGTTCAATCGCTCAGGTCTGTTTAAAGTAATAATACCCAGATGTTCTTTCTTTTCTACTAAAACAGTTTCGTAATTCATTTTTACCCCTCCAAATAATTAATTAAAAATAAGAAATATTCTTATTTTACTGATTAGATTAAACAATATCTCTTGTTTATCCTTCGAAAAATATGTAAAATTAAATTTACTATTAGATAGTTTAGAAATTTGAAGCTGAAATAGGAGCAAAATTCCTTAGTATAATAGGATTACTTTAGGAATATTCTATAGACATCTATATATGAAAATCTTATAAAATATAACATTGTTCTATAAAACGTAGGCATATAAAGGAATTGTTTAAAAAAGAAATATAAATAAGATAATTCAACCATACAATGTGAAATA
>JAHDSB010000189.1 GCA_018433015.1 Clostridia bacterium
GCAAATCCTGTATATAATGATAGTAATGAGGTAATAGGAGTAATGGTAGGAGGGTTAAGTTTAAATAGGATAAATAAAATAATAGTGCCTTACCATTTTGGCAATACAGGAGAAACATATTTAGTAAACGACAAAGGGCTCATGCTCACTGAATCACGGTTTACACCTGAATTAATCAGGGAGGGCATTGTAAAGAAAACTACCAAATATAACGTTCATGTTGACTCTATTGGAGTTAGTAAAGTTATCAAGGGTAAAGATGGGATGGACGAGTATTTTAACTATCGGGGTAAGAAAGTTATAGGTTTATACAGATGGCTTCCTCAGTATAATTGGGGGCTTGTTTCAGAAATAGAGAAAATGGAATTTATGGCGGATTGGTTTAATGTACTTGTGCTGATAATCTTCGTATTTATGTCCTTAGTTCCTTTAGTTATATATCCTGCCGCAAGTTATATAGCGGGTAGAATTGTAAATCCCATTAATGAATTAGCTAAAAAAGTAGCACTTTTTTCCTATAACTATAAAGAAAATGATATTTCTTTGTCTATGCTAGATTATCATGTTTATGAGGAAATAAATGTTTTAAGTCAGGTTTTCAATCGCATGAGCGAAAAGCTCCGTCATCTGATGGATAACTTAGAATTGCAGGCTCTGTATGATCCTTTGACATGTGTGGCTAATCGGCGCTATTTTTTGAAAAGAGGACAGCAGATAATCCAGTTAGCTAAAAGAAGTGAGGGGGAGTGTTCCCTGATCTTTCTCGATGTAGATAAGTTTAAGCATATCAACGATTCCTATGGTCATAATGTGGGGGACCAAGTATTGGCTCATATGGCTAAGATTATTGTTGCTAACATTCGGACAAATGATGTGGTAGGACGGCTCGGTGGAGAAGAATTTGCCGTAATGTTACCTAATACGGAGCTTGCTGAAGCACAAATATTGGCAGAAAGATTAAGAAAATATGTAGCAGAAAGGCCTTTGGATATTGACGGAAAAAAATATCATATTACAATAAGTGTTGGAATAGCTAGTTATAAAAGTAATGGGATTAGGATAGATGATATGGAGATTATTGATAGCTTATTGCGTAAAGCTGATGCTGCCATGTATAAGGCTAAAAAATCGGGGCGGAATAAAGTAGAAATCTATAGGAATAATGATGACAAAAAATAACAGCTCTATTTTGTTGCTATTGCATATCATATTAATGTAAAATAACTACGTTCAAGGATGTCTAACAAAAATGAAGGATTTGTTTGTAAAAGTTAGAACTATATTATAAGATAGGGGGTGAGCTTTAAAGTATCCAATGCAAGGGGGGATTCTATAGAAGAAAGATATAAATTCTAATAAATTTTAAGCAATACTTTAAAAGCGCCAGGACCGTAGCTTAGCGGTTGACGAGGTAGGGGATTATCGAACTGTTCGGCGGGTGCCCCTCGGTGTCTGTACCACCGTGAAAGATGGCTAAAAACTCGGAGTAATTCGGGGGACAAAAGCTGTCGGGTACAGAAAAAAAAGAAAAAATGAAAAAAAGGGAATTAGCTCTATAATATAACAGGTTGTATTAAATAAGTATTATAATGAACGGATAGTGTAAAGCCTGTTATTAATAGAGCTTGCTGTCTTGTTAAGAATTGAGGAGGTAAGTTTCCATGTGTGGTATCGTTGGTTATATCGGAACTCAGGATGTTACAAGCATTTTGATGTCCGGTTTAAAAAGGCTTGAATATAGAGGATATGATTCTGCCGGTGTGGCAGTAATAGAGAAGAATGAACTCTCTGTAATAAAAACAGTAGGAAAATTAACAAACTTAGGTAATAAATTAAAAGAAAGAACGCCCCATGGACATATAGGTATTGGTCATACACGCTGGGCTACTCACGGGCGTCCCAGTGATGTGAATTCCCATCCTCATCAAGGGATATCAAAAGAATTTGCCGTAGTTCATAACGGGATTATTGAGAATTATCTAGAACTGAAAGAATGGTTAGTTAAAGAAAAAGGGCATAAATTTCATTCCGAAACAGATACGGAAGTTATTGCACATTTGGTAGAAGAGTTTTATGAGGGAGATCTGATAGAAGCTGTAAGGAAGACTCTGGCTAAGGTTTGTGGTTCATATGCTATCGGTGTTATTGCTCTAAAAGAGCCTGATAAGTTAGTTGCAGCTCGGAAGGATAGTCCTTTAATCGTAGGTTTAGGAAAGGATGAGAACTTCATTGCTTCAGATATTCCGGCAATTTTGAATTACACGCGGGATGTTTATTTAATAGAAGATGGAGAAGTCGTGGAAGTTACGCGGAACAGAGTAAAAATCTTAGATGCAGATAATAATCTTGTTAAGCGTGATATATTCCGCGTTGAGTGGGATGCCGAGGCTGCTGAAAAAGGCGGATACGAGCATTTTATGTTGAAAGAAATTTGTGAACAGCCTGAAGCCTTTAAAAAGACTCTCAGCGGACGTATTATTGATGGAAAAGTAAAACTTAATGAATTGAATTTTACTAAAGAGCAGGTTGAAAAATGGAAGAAAGTCTTTGTCGTAGCTTGTGGTACAGCTTATCATTCCGGTTTGATTGGTAAGCCCCTTATTGAAGACTTTTTGAAAATACCTGTGGAGGTTGATATCGCCTCAGAATTCCGCTATCGTGAACCATTATTAAATGAAGATACGCTGGCAGTATTCATAAGTCAGTCAGGAGAGACGGCGGATACACTGGCTGCTCTTAGAGAAGCTAGGGCTAAGGGTGCTACAACATTGGCCATTACTAATGTTGTAGGTAGTACTATTTCCCGGGAAGCAGATTACACTATTTATTTATGGGCCGGACCGGAAATAGCTGTTGCTTCTACTAAGGCTTATACTACTATGCTTATTGCCCAGTACTTATTAAGCATTTATCTTGCTCAAGTAAAGGGGACCATGCCTGAAGAAAAAGAAGCAAAAATCCTGAAAGCCTTACAGGAATTACCTTGCAAGGCTGAGGAAATACTGGAGCAGAAAGAAAAGTATTTACGTTTAGCTGAAAACATGAAAGAGGCAGAACACGTTTTCTTTATTGGTCGAGGCTATGATTATAACATTGCTCAAGAAGGTTCCTTAAAGCTGAAAGAGATTTCGTATATTCATGCGGAGGCTTATGCCGCCGGAGAATTAAAACACGGTACTTTAGCGTTAGTAACAGAAGAAACTCCCGTAATTGCTATAGCTTTGCAGGAAAAGACTTATGAGAAGACTTTAAGCAATGTCAAAGAAGTTACGGCAAGGGATGCTTATGTTATCGGCTTGGCTAATGAAGGAGATCAAGAGATTCTCAAAACGGTAAATGAAGCTATCTATATTCCTAAGATCGAAAATATTGTTAGCCCCATATTAGCCGTTATTCCGCTACAATTATTATCTTATTATGCCGCTTGTGTACGGGGCTGTAACGTAGACCAGCCCAGGAATTTGGCGAAAAGTGTAACTGTAGAGTAGGGAAGATCTGCTTAATTTTAAGAGTTGCGCTAAAGTAGAGCGCACATTAATATAAACATAAGATTCCTTGAGTTTGAACTTAAAATAACGGATCGATTCCAAAAAGATGATCCCCGATAATCTTATCGGGGATCATCTTTTTTATTTCGGGGATTTATAAGCTCAAGACTGCTTCCTTTATTCTACAAAGGGATATATTTATTTAGCTTTAAAAACATCTCTGCATTTGATAACATGATCAGCTAACTCATGGGAATCTATTGAATTATAGATAATAGTTTTTTCTTCCGTAATTCTCTATTGCTCTATAACGATTCAAAAATACTTGAGTTCAGAATGTCAATATATTCTTGAAAATTCTTTCAAACCAATTCAATCTACCTCTCTTTTTTAGAGTTTTCAATTGCTTCTTTGCAAGCCAATAATTCTTCAAAGTATTTTAAATCGATTATAACAGCTTGAGCATTTTTCACTTTATTGTTTTGAACAATATATATCTCTGTATTCTTTTCAGTTGCAGCATAAGAATTAAGGATTTCCGTGAGCTTAGTACTTCTAGTTAATTCAGTTACACTTAGTATATTTTTTTTAACGAATTTTAGTAAATCTGTATTTATCTTATTCAATTTCTATACCTCCAAATTCTAATCTTTCGTAATATGTAGTATTTGTGTAATTAATTTTCTATTATGATTTCACAAAGCGGATAGTTAAAGGAAATTTAAAATATTTTTTCCTTAATGCAGCAATAATAGCTGCCACCATTATACCCAAATAAGAAATACTAATAACTATTAGAAAAGCCACTATAATTATTCCAGAAGTTATGTCTAAAAGAGCTAAAGGAGTTGTTATCATATTTGTTGGTATTATATCCATAACCTTATCTATTACAAATCCAATAACAAATAAGATGATTATATAAAGTTGAATTGAAATTTGAAAATTAATATTTTCTCTTGCATGGTGATCTACAAAATGGTATTGACCAAACATCATCCTATATAATTGCACAAGCAAGATATTTATAAATGGTAGAGGCAACAATGCCACAATGTGCGGTATTGTTGCCAGCCATTTTTCTAAATCTATTTCCCGCATAACTATTCCCCCCCTAATATATCTATTTAGTTTATGCATTCCCTTAATTTATTCTATAATTCTATAGTTAGAATAAGAGACATTTTTAAAAATTATTACTTAGCTAGCTACTTAAAATTTACATATTATTCAATTAAAGAAATTATAACTTGCAAAATCTTACCCTGACTGCTTTTAAAGCTAAAAAAAATTTCAGCATCAAGGCTTGCATTTACATTTATTTTTATACCCATGTTCTATAAAGTCATATAGATCATGTCCATGTAAAAATAGTTCATCTGAGCCAGCTATTATAAAAAACGAAGTTGTCCTCTCGATGCTTGGTGTTTTCTTATTATATATAATATACCATATTAAGTGTGATTCTAATACACAGCTAACAACACAATTAAAAACCATATTAATTTTATTTTTGAAGGTTTACTTTTACCCTTCAAAGTTCTTTTTATATAGTGTAAGCAAAGTTGGCCAACAGTCTTACGAAGATAAAAAAAAGGAGCTGTTACTTATGCCTAATTTTACAGATAGAGAAATTTATCCAGTTGATGTTGGTGTTGGTACTATAACTTATGAGACAGGGAGAGTAGATTCGCATTTATTTAATGACACATCTTATGAACTACGAGATGATGCTATTATTTGGTGGAGTGGGTCTGATCTTGTGGGTTCAGTAGTTATTGACGATTTAAATGTTTCTGCATCAATTAAAGATACGATTAAAGAGGCCATTAGTTTTGTAAAAAGAATAACTAATCCCTGTCATTATTTTTATGGTTTTTCACGTGATTTTGATATAGATTGGGATGGTAGATTCTTTGAATTATCTTGTGCTGTTACCAACTATTGGATAGGATATTTTGGCGGTGATCACACTGCACCATACAAAAAGTTTGAATTTAGTAGTGGTCAGAAGATTATTGATACACAGAGAATTGAAGAAGGAATGAAAGTGCTAGTAATATCTTCTGCAATCGTAATGACTCTTGCATTATTGGTGATGTCTGGAGCAGCAGTAGCTGGTGAAGTAGCAGCAATATTAAATGGATTAATGGCGGCAGCAGTATAAATTATTAAAACTCCCCTAGCTGATATGCTCCCCTTGTGGTAGACACGGCTGGATTTTCAAGTATAATAGTCATGAAGAGTTAAAAAGGTTTTCTGGAGAAACGCCATCAAGGCATTGCCCTTTTGGAAGAAAACGGCGGATGAGTCCCTTGCCGTTTTCATTAGAATAGCGTAATCTGTAGCAACACGATTGATATGCAAAAAACGCTCTAAACCATTGGAAATACAGGGTTTAGAGCGTTTTTTATGTCTACTGGTGTGTTAGGATGTACAAAGATATATAAAATAAAATAAAAAAATTTTGCTCGACAGTGTTGACTCGTCCCTTAGGTCATAATTTAAACTGAAGCTAAAACAAAATAAA
>JAHDSB010000068.1 GCA_018433015.1 Clostridia bacterium
ATGTTCCACCTGATGTTGCTACTAAAGAAGCTTGCTTCTTAGAACATCTTATCAGTTCTCAAACTCAAACAGCATTAATTAATTTTCTAGAGAACAATTTATATGAAATATAGCCATATCTTATATATTATCACATTTTTTTGTTAGTGTGTCCTAACTTAATTTGAAACTGGTTATTTTAATAAATTTACACAATTAGGTGAATATCCATGTCTGCTTCAAACTCTAGTAAAATAACGCTACAAATAGGTGGCATGAATTGTGCTGCATGTGCCGCTAGAGTAGAAAAGGTTCTTACCCAATATAAGGGTATTTATAAAGCAAATGTTAATTTGGCCATAGAAAAAGCTACCATAGAATACAACCCCCAACTGGTGGCTGTACAAGATATAACAAAAAAGATTAAAGATACGGGTTATAGTGTAGGAGAAGATAACGTGAATTTGTCCTTATCCGGTTTAAATTGTGCAGCCTGTGCGGCTAGAGTGGAAAAACACTTAAATTCTTTAGCCGGGGTAACCCAAGCTTCCGTGAATTTTGCCACGGAGAAAGCCAGTATAACTTTTATTCCATCTATCCATACAACGCAAGATTTCATTAAAGAAATCACTAAAATTGGTTATCAAGCTGAACCAATCAAAGAAGGCACTTCCTCTGAAAAAAAAGAACAAAAAAAGTTGAACGAAATAAAGAGGCTGCGCAATGCCTTTATCTTCTCGGCCCTCTTTTCTATTCCCTTAGCCCTAACGATGTTCGCTACCCTCTTGCACTGGTCGTGGTTCCCCCCCATCTTGACTAACACCTATGTGCAATGGGCTTTGGCTACCCCTATTCAGTTTATAGCGGGCTTTCAATTTTATAAAGATGCTTATCATGCCCTTAAGAATAGAAGCGCAAATATGGCCGTTCTCGTCGTTCTGGGAACTACTTCCGCTTACATATATAGCGTAGCCATAGTTTTCTGGGGAGATCTCATCGGACAATCTCATGTATATTTTGAAACTTCTGCCATAATTGTTACCCTGATTTTACTAGGAAAAATGTTAGAAGCTTTAGCTAAACGTCAGACCTCTGAAGCCATCAAAAAGCTAATGGGTTTACAACCCAAAACGGCCAAAATTATGCGGGATGGCCAGGAAATAGAACTTCCCATTGAAGAAGTAGAAAAAGGAGATATTATTGTAGTACGTCCCGGAGAAAAAATACCTGTGGATGGTCTAATCACAGAGGGTTACAGTAGTGTAGATGAATCTATGCTTACAGGAGAAAGTATCCCTGTAGATAAAAAGGTCGGAGACCCTATCATAGGAGGAACCCTTAACAAACATGGTCTGTTTAAATTTAAGGCCACAAAAGTTGGTAAAGATACGGCCCTAGCCCAAATAATAAGTGTTGTAGAAGAAGCTCAAGGTTCTAAAGCACCTATTCAGCGTCTGGCAGATGTTATATCCTCTTATTTTGTTCCCGCTGTGGTGAGTATAGCTGTTTTAACTTTTATCAGCTGGTTTTTCTTCGCAGATAGAGGCAACTTTACCCGGGCCTTAATTAATTTTACTGCCGTCTTAGTTGTAGCCTGTCCCTGTGCTTTGGGTCTGGCTACTCCCACAGCTATTATGGTAGGAACAGGTAAAGGTGCAGAAAACGGCATACTTTTCAAGGGTGGCGAACACTTAGAAAATGCCCATAAACTTGATACCGTCGTCTTAGATAAAACGGGAACAATAACTACAGGTGAACCCCAAGTGACAGACATAATAGAGTTAGCTTCTCTCTCTTCCGAAGAAATTTTACAATTAGCGGCCATTGCCGAAAAGGGCTCCGAACATCCCTTAGGTCAGGCCATAGTTAAGGCAGGCCAGGCTAAATTCGGTCCCTTACCTGAACCTCAGGAATTTTCAGCCTTACCCGGTTTCGGTATAGAAGCAACTGTTAAAGATCGTCACCTTCTGATGGGGAACAGAAGCCTTCTGCAAAAATATAATATTGCCACTTCTGCAGCGGAAGAAATAATGGGGGAACTTGAGAATAAAGGTAAAACAGCAATGATACTGGCTGTGGAAAATAAATGCACAGGGATAATAGCTGTCGCCGATACAATCAAAGGAAATGCAAAACAAGCTATTACAGAATTAAAACGTATGGGGCTGGAAGTAATTATGATTACAGGGGATAATGAGCAAACGGCCCAAGCTATCGCTCAAGAAGTTGGTTTAGATAAGGTCCTGGCAGAAGTATTACCTTCAGATAAAGCAGCAGAGGTTAAAAAACTGAAAAAACTAGGTAAGAAAGTTGGTATGGTGGGAGACGGAATTAATGATGCTCCTGCCCTAGCTACTGCTGATGTAGGTATTGCTATTGGAACAGGTACAGATGTAGCTATTGAAGCGGCGGATCTTACTTTAATCAGCGGTGACTTGGTAGGTATTGCTGCTGCTGTACAATTAAGCCGGGCTACTATGAAGAAAATTAAACAAAATCTGTTCTGGGCCCTCTTCTATAATTCTTTGGGGATACCCGTGGCAGCCTTTGGCTTTTTAAATCCCGTTTTTGCCGGAGCGGCTATGGCCTTTAGCTCTGTAACTGTTGTCTCCAATTCTTTACGTTTAAGGAAATGGAATTTTAATAGAATATAAGTTGTGTGACATTAGTCTCTTAAATATTAAAGGAGTGCTGCCAACTACTTTACAGTAGGTGGTAACACTCCTTTATTTAATGTGCAAAACCTTCATTGTTTGTTGATTTTAAGAAGTGATACATCTTCGGCAAAAGTTTTTACATTATATAAAAACAGAACCTCCTTAATTTCTTGTTCCTGGAGCAACTTTTGTAGACTGTCGTTATAATACCTCAAGTCAATCACATATATCTCTTGATAATGCCTTAGTAAAAAGGGAACAAAACAATGGGCATAAGAATCTTTAACGACGGCTAATTTCTTACCATTAGTAACACCTGTTTCCACTTTTATCAAGGACTGGTTTCCCCCTAAGAAAACCGTGTATTTATCCTTCTTCTGAAGATTCTCCCAAAAATAAAGGGAATTAGAAGTCTGCTTGTAATCATAATAATTCACCTTGTACTCTACTTCCTGCTGAGGCAGAAATAATTCGATAGTATCAGGTTGCACATGTCTAAAGCCGCCTTGGGAATATAAAGATCCATAAAAATTATCTGTAACCTTTTTAACCTGAAAAAATTCCTTCTTATCAGGGGTAAAGTTCAGATATTCTCCCAACTTTTGATAAGCATAAAAAGCTCCCCTAGTTGTCCAATGATGATCCGTTTTATAGAAGATTTCTTCCTCTCTTTTGCCATACAAGGTATCATAAACATCCACATATGTGATATCCTTTGTCAGCCGTTGTTGCACATTTGTCATAAATTCCCGCTCATCATCTACAGGGGCATACTTTGGAAGCTGATCCTCCAAAATTTTAACGGCATTAGGAACCAACATTAAACTCTTCTTTACTTCAGGTAGAGAAGTAGCAAAGTTGTGGAACACATTCAATTTTTTTTCTAGCTCTTCAGGATCGGGCTGAGAAAACTCCTGTAACAAATAACCATCTTCCCCCAGATAAACCCCATTGTTTTCTTTCTTGCCCCAAAATCTTTCTACGTCTGATTTCACACCAATCCAAAAGTCCCTTCCTGGAAACTGATCGGCAAAATACTTTTCATAATCTGCCATTAAATCACCTTCTAGCAAGGCATCCCAAGAAAAACTCGGCGCTTTTTGCAAAACTCTATTTTCCGTTTCAGAAAAAGCCTTATCGGGGAGCAAAATATTAAAGGATGTCAATGTACAAATATAGCTTATGAACATAAAAAAGATTATATAAGTTAAGTTTTTACCTTTCTGCAAAATATACCCCTTCCTAATCTATAGCTACAGTAATTCTAGAATCTAAAGTATAAAAATGGATTGTAACTCTCATTAACTAGATATGAGGTACAAAGAAAAACTAAAAGCAAATAAGTTAATGGAACAAGGAGACCCCGAGGAGTCTTTAATTTCTTATGATAAAGAACCTGCGCAAATCTCTTAGGGAAAGGAGTAGAACATAAAGCTCCCACCAGCAAAAACAGGCCATAAGTGTTTAAATAATATAATCCTTTGCTATCTAAAAGCGGTGATGAACCCCCACCAAACATAGCCTGTAAGAAGTTAAAAGCCTGCCCCATATCAGTGAATTCGAAAAATACCCAGCCTACTATCACTACCAGTAAAGTATAGAGATGCCCTGCTAATCTAGGTGCTTTTGTAAGCCAATTCCTGAGCAAAAGCTTTTCTGCCGTAACAAAAATTCCAAAATACAACCCCCATAAGACAAAATTCCAGCTGGCTCCATGCCATAAACCTGTTAAAAACCAGACTATCAATAAATTTCGCAGCTGTTTTAATTGTCCTTCCTTATTTCCCCCTAAGGGAATATAAACATATTCTCTAAACCAAGTTCCTAAAGAAATATGCCAGCGTCTCCAAAAATCCGTCACGGACTGGGCAATATAAGGATAATTAAAATTCTTGGTTAAATTAAAACCAAACATTTTCCCTAAGCCTAAAGCCATATCCGAATATCCACTAAAGTCAAAATAGATTTGTAAAGTAAAAGCTATAATGCCCAACCAGGCAGAAAGAGCTGAGAGCTCTCCTCCTCCCTGGGTTTTAACAGTCTGCCACAGAATTCCTACATTATTAGCTAAAAGTACCTTTTTAGCTAACCCTAAGATAAATAACTCTACTCCTTGCCCTAACATTTTTAAACTTTCTTTTCTCTTTTCCAATTGCTTATAGATCTGACTATATTTAACGATAGGGCCGGCAATGAGCTGAGGAAACATTGCAATATACGTACCAAAAGAGATAATGTTTCTTTGTACCGGAACCTTATCCTTATAGACATCAATTACATAAGACATGGTTTGAAACGTGTAGAAAGAAATGCCTACCGGCAGAGCTAGGGATACAACCTCTAAGTCTAAAGACCATATTTTATTAAGATTCTCCAGTAAAAAAGCACCATATTTATAATAAGACAATATTCCTAAATCTATAAACATAGTTGCTATAAGAATCCCTCGGGCTCTCGTCTGGTGTGAACGATATTTATCCAGCAGTAAACTTGCACTATAATTACATAAAATAGTAAACAACATCACTACTATATAGACCGGTTCTCCCCACGCATAAAAGATCAAGCTAGCTATGAAGATAATAAAGTTCTTTAAACTACTAGGTGCTAGGTAATAAATTCCTAACGTTAAAGGCAAAAATATAAAAACAAAGATTAAACTGCTAAAAACCAACTGTGACCACCCCTTGAAGTCTTACCTGCAAGCTTTACTTAAAGAATTCCTCAAATAGTTCTCCCACTTTATCTGCATCTGAGGCAACTAGAAACAAGAGATACTCTCCCTCCGTTTTTAGCACACAATTTTCTACCAAGTAATACTCTTCCGGTAAATATTCTTGGAAACTATCTGCTTTACTTGCTATCCTTTTTTCTATCTTGTCTTCAATATCCTTCATATCTTCCACATCTTTAACCTGCAGAAGCACCAGTTCTTCTGCTTCGATATTAGCACTGGGGGTATAAATTATGTAATTCTCTAATTTATCCGGATCAATCTCATAAAACTTTTGCAAGTTACTGCCCTCTCCTGCTTGCATAGCAGATAAATCAGCCTCTTGTATAATACTATCGCTTATCTCTTTAAAGGAAGTATTAGCTTCTGATTTTGTCGAACAACCTGCAGTACTTGCCATAAAAAATAGTAAAGCCATGATTATTGTTATAAATTTTAAAGTTTTTCCTTTTTGTAAGGTAACCACGTTTCCATCTCCTTCGCTTATTTAATTAGTACTATCAAGATTTTCTCTTATATAATCCAGCCAGAGGGGGTTAAATCTACATTTGAAATGTATCCCATCTTTTTCGTAAATCTTCTCATCACAACCTTTTAAGGCCCTTCTAATATCTAAATAATTCATACTCTCTTCTTTCGCCATTTCTTCCAGCTTAGCATTTAATTGAGTCAAGCGGGCTTCATTGAGAAATTCCTTCTCTTTCTGAATTTTTTCTGCCACGGGTAAAATAGACTGTACATAAATAGCGGAAGAGGGGGATTTTTCTTTTATTTTTTCAATAAGCCCCTTATAATTCTCAATAAAACGTTCATCCGTTAACACCCCATCCAGATCATTAGCCCCAAACAAGATATAAATATTGCGGGGTTTTTGTTTTTCAACTTTCGCTAAATCTTTTTGGGCTTTGGCAAGGGTTAAGCCTAAATGTGATAAGACATTAGTATCATCTATAAACTCGTAAAATGCCAAACTTTCCGTTATAGAATCACCTATAAATAAATCATCTTGAAAAATCTTTTGATACTCTATTCTCTCATCTTCTATTTTCTTATCTTCCGTTTTTTCAACTACTGTTAACTCTTGTCCTTGCAAATCAGCAAGGTGTTGTTGCTTATTCTCAGTTGGCATTACCTCTTCTTCCGGACTTTGTTTTTCAGGGTCTTTTATCTGCTCAGGAAGTTTTGCCTTTATCTGCTCAGGAGTTCCTTTTGTTATATCCTGGGCAGGAATTTTTCTGTCTTTTTCTTCGGTAGATTTTGGCACTTCTGCTTCTTCGGTAAATTCAGGTTCTTTTCCCGTTATTCCCGGGCTGGCATGGGCTTGCCCATTATAACTAATATTATCATGCTTAAAAAAACTTTTATCCGAGGTAGTGAAAACAAATGAGGTAGTAAAGGCAATTACGGCAGTTGTTAGAGTTAGTAAGGCTCCTATTAATTTTTTTATTTTTCTATTTCTTTTTCTGTGTTCTCTTATTATCATCTCTTCCTGCACCCTTCTGCTAAAGCTATTTTTGACACTAAAAAAAATTATACACCCATTATTAAAAAAATTAGTTAAGATTTGATTACAATTCATCAGCAAAATGCACCAATATATACCATTATTTACTAAAAGCCATAAATAAATTGTAATCCTTTTGTAACCCTCTTTTAAAAAAATAAAAATATAATTATAATTGTTTAATGTTAACTCCCTAGCTCTAATTTTTAGGATATATTAAAAGAAGGTGTAAACTTTGCGTAAAATAAAGGTACTAGTTCTTGTCTTACTAGTAGTTTTGATGTCGGGAACAGTATATGGTTTTAATACTTACAATAAACTTAAAACCAATCTAGGAAAAATGCAGATCCAGGACACCGTGGAAAATACAGCTACTGAAAAGCCTGCTCTAGAGCAGAACAAATTACAACCTTTCAGCTTACTTTTGCTAGGTTATGATAAATATACCAAGTATGATCACGGACGTTCCGACACTATAATTCTGGCTTTAGTCAATCCCGATTCCCAGAAAATTCAATTAATCTCTATACCTCGAGATTTACATGTGCCAATACCTGGCCACGGCCTGGATAAAATTAATTCCGCTTATCCCCGAGGGGGTCCTCCTTTAGTAAAAGAAACCATAGAAGACTTATTTAATATTGACATCTATGGCTACGCCACTATTAATTATCAGGGTTTCATTAATTTGGTTGATGTGCTGGGAGGAATTGATATAAATGTTCCTCGCACTATGCGCTATAACGATCCTATCAGCCATACAAATATAAATTTGAAAAAGGGTCAGCAAATCCTTGCCGGAAAACAGGCGTTAGATTTTGTGCGTTTTCGCAAAAGCAATGATGGCCATCATGCTTCCGATTATGATCGAATGAAACGACAACAACAAGCGCTAACAGCTTTAACCAACAAATTTTTATCCCTTAAAACCCTTAGTAAAACTGGGGAGATTCTAGATACATTAGGCGACAATATTAAAACTACCCTAACAGAAAAAGAGATGAAATCTTTAATTAAATCATTCTATTCTTTCGATATAAAGAGTCTTGAAACTACTTCTCTTCAAGGGGTAAGTACCTATGAAGACAATATTTGGTATGAAGAAATACCTTCCGAAGAATTGCAACGCATAAAAGACCTTATTTCTGAATTCATGCAGTAAAATGCCCCCTTTTAAATAACAAAAATTTAAAACATGCTTAAAAACCTCTCAGCAACTGAGAGGTTTTTTAGTTTGAAGTTAATATCTAGACAATCTATTAGGCATTCACGCTTTTCGCTTTATTATCCTGTCTTTTACAAATGAAGGCGGCAATTAAAGCTGTAAAAGGTACTGCTAAAAACAGACCAATACTGCCACATAGGGCTCTAATTATTTCCGTTACTATCAAATCAAAACTAATAAATTTAAGATAGGGTATATTATTGGCTTTCAAAAGTAGCATCAGAGGTAACGCACTACCTGTATAAGCTAAAATTAACGTATTAGCCATAGTACCAATTATATCACGACCAATATTAAGTCCGCTTTTTATTAACTGGGTGAACCCTAATTCGGAATTAATCTGGTGTATTTCACTGACACTGGAAGCAATGGACATAGCCACATCCATAACGGCTCCTAAGGAACCTATCACTATACCTGCAAAAAGGATCCCCGTAATATCAATTTTTCCTTCGGCAAAACTGAAGTAAAACATCCTACTTTCTTCTGAACCTAGCCCTGTAATACGTGTAACGGCAATGATATATTTGGCTAAGACTCCTCCCAACACAACTCCTAATACTGTTCCACAAATGGCTGAAAAAGTTTTACGGGTGTATCCGGTTATTAAAAGCAAGGTAATGACAGAGATACCTGCACAGAGTATTACTGTAATCAG
>JAHDSB010000044.1 GCA_018433015.1 Clostridia bacterium
AATAAAATGAAAGGGGAAAACATTGAGGATAATAGACAAAAAACTTTAGGTTTTATATTAGTAGGTGTAGGAACTTACTTTTTGTTAGCCAGATTTTTCCCCCGCATACATTTTCACAATTGGTGGCCCGTATTATTGATTATTCTGGGATTGTTTATTGTCTTCAAAAATAAAGGTGGTTCAAATGAATAATAAGCTTTTTGAGGGATTACTCGTTATTGTGATAGGTGTACTCCTTTTACTTAATAATTTGCATATTATAAGCTTCGATTTATGGCTAATTTTTTCTTACTATTGGCCCTTACTCTTGATTGCTTATGGATTAAGGCTTATTTTTCATAACAGTACACTAATTCAAATAATAGTTTTTTTCTTATTGGTTGTTATACCGGTTGTCCATTATTTCCAATTTGTGCGCAAATTTTTACCACATTGGGTATAAAAATTTATTGCTTGGAAAAGTTTTCATAAAATAGAGAACGGCATCTGTCATAGAGATGCCGTTAATTTATGCTTGAATGCAGAAAAGCTTTGCTAATAAATTGTCGAATTTTGCAATAAATATTAAATTGAAATGACAGAAATAGCTAAATAATAAAAAAATGAGAGGAATTTGTTGGTTATTGTAGAAATATGATAAACAAATCTTTAAATTGAGATAGAAGGTAGTTTATATGTATCAAAATGAATTTTATGCTACAAATTTATATACAAAAAGAGTAGAGGTTAGTAATCTTAAGGTGGGTGATGTTTTAACCCATGATGTATATTTACGTAATGGCGTTTTGGTAGCTAAAGCAGGGATGGAGTTAACAGCTAAACAGGTGGAGAAATTAAAACATCTAGAGACAAAAATTGTAACATTAGATTTGCAAAATCTCTATCTTAAAGGAATATCTGCCAGTAAGGCCATCATGGAAACAGCTGCTGAAGGTAAGCCCATTAAAAAAGAGAGTGTTACAAAATTAGTTACTCCTTTTATAGATGAAGTTAAAAGAGAGAAGAATATCACCAAGCTTTTAACAATTTTACAATCTAAGGATGAATATACATATCAACATACGGTTCATATCGGTCTTTTATCAATGACCATAGGACGATGGCTGGGTTTAGAAGGAAATGAACTTCACAATTTAATGTTAGCCGGTACATTACATGACATTGGTAAGAGCCTCATACCTTTAGATATATTAAATAAACCGGGACCACTGAGTGGGACGGAGTTTGCAATAATGAAACAACACCCTATTTTAGGGTATGAGATCTTGAATAAATCGGAGGATTATGAGGAATCAATTAAACTAGGGGTTTTGCAACATCATGAAAGGGTTGATGGAAAAGGTTATCCTAATGGTCTCGTAGGCAACGAAATACACCTTTTTGCTAGGATAATTGCTATAGCTGATGTATATCATGCCTTGACATCAGATAGGGTATATAAAAAGAGGTTAAATTCATATACAGCTTTAGAATACATTTACCGTAATAAGGATGCTTTTGACTCGGAGATAGTAATGCTCTTTATTGAAAAAATGTTGACCTGTTTACAGAGCTGCAGTTTAATCTTAAGTAATGGGATGTTGGGTGATGTAGTATTGATAAACAATGAATATATCGCATCCCCTTTAATAAAAATTAAAGGTAAAAAAGAATTTATTGATTTAAAAGTAAGAAGAGATGTTAGCATTTGTGATATTATATACTAATAATGTAAAACCTGTAGCACTAACATGTTATTGGAGGTAAAACAATGCTTTATATAAAAAATACATCTTTAGATCCCCATTATAATCTTGCTCTAGAAGAATATCTTCTGAAGTATATGGAAAATCACGGGGACTTTTTTCTTTTTTGGCAAAATAGCCCCTCGGTTATTGTAGGAAAGTTTCAAAATACTATTCAGGAAATAAATACAGAGTATATAAAAAACAATAATATCAATGTGGTGCGAAGAATTACCGGGGGAGGAGCCGTTTATCATGATTTAGGCAATTTAAATTTCACCTTTATTACGGAGAAAGCGGATAAAAATCTTGACTTTAGTAAATTTACTGAGCCTGTTGCTAACGCGTTACAGCAATTAGGAGTGCCTGCTGTCGTATCAGGACGAAATGATATTACTATCGAGGGTAAAAAATTCTCCGGTAATTCCCAATGCCATTATAAGGATAGAATTTTACATCATGGTACTATACTATTTAATGCAAATTTAGAAAAAGTTGCAGCAGCATTAAATGTTAAAAAAGATAAAATTCATTCTAAAGGTGTTAAATCGGTGAAAAGCCGAGTTACTAATGTTATTGATTATTTAGAAGAAAAAATAACACTAGCTGAATTTCAAAGGATCTTACTTAAAAATATTTTTGCAGGGCAGGAAATTAGAGAACATCTTCTTTCTGCTGTGGAGATAGCTAAGGTGAAAGACCTTATGGTTAACAAATATATGACGTGGGATTGGAATTATGGGAAATCTCCAGATTTTAATATAAAAAAAGAAAAACGCTTTCCCTGGGGAGGAGTAGAGTTCTACTGTGAAGTAGAAAAAGGTATAATAAAGGCATGTAGGATATATGGAGATTTCTTCAGTAGCGCAGATATCAGGGAATTTGAGGAAAAATTAATAGGTGTGAAATTTGCGGAAGAAGCTTTGCGTTCAGCAATTACTTCTGAGGATTTGGAAATATATTTTGGTATTAAGGAAAAAGAAGATTTTCTTAACTTTTTAGCTTATTAGCTGTTAGTAACGGCAAGGAGGATGGGAATGTCAGAAATTAATCTTATAGCTACCGCTGTTTTTGGGTTGGAAGCTTTAGTGGCTAAGGAATTAGCATTTTTAGGTTATAACGATCAAAAGGTAGAAAACGGGCGCGTGTATTTTAAAGGGGACGAAAGGGCTATTTGTCGAGCCAATATGTGGCTACGCAAAGCCGAGCGTGTTCTAATACAAGTAGGTCAGTTTGAGGCTCGTACCTTTGAAGAATTGTTCGAAAAAACTAAAGCTTTACCCTGGGAGGAGTGGTTGCCTCGCGATGCTAATTTTCCTGTAGAAGGTAAGTCTGTTAAGTCTACTCTGTTTAGTGTATCGGATTGTCAAGCGATAGTAAAAAAGGCCATAGTAGAAAGAATGAAGGAAAAGTATCCTGTGCAGTGGTTTGAAGAAACGGGGCCTCGTTATACTATTGAGGTCGGTTTCTTAAAAGATGTGGCTACTTTAACTATCGATACCAGTGGAGCAGGTCTTCATAAAAGAGGTTATCGCAAGCTGGTTGGTAACGCTCCTTTAAAAGAGACTTTGGCTTCAGCTTTAATTACCTTGAGTCGTTGGCGCCCTGAGCGAGTTTTGCTAGATCCCTTTTGCGGTTCTGGTACTATTCCCATTGAGGCGGCTTTACAAGGGTTGAATATAGCTCCCGGCATTCAAAGAAGTTTTGTTGCCGAGGAATGGGATAATATTCCTAAAGAACTATGGAAAGAAACGCGAGAAGAAGCCCATGATTTGATTAAAAAGGGAGAAAAACTGGATATTGAAGGTTTTGATAAAGATGGAGAAGTATTAAAATTGGCGCGTTTTCATGCTAGAAAAGCCGGTGTAGAGGAATACATACATTTCCAGGAGAGGGATGTTGCGGAACTTAGTTCTAAAAAGAAATATGGGTATATACTCTGTAATCCTCCTTATGGTGAACGCTTAGAGGAGCGTAAAGAAGTAGACCGACTGTATAAAGAAATGGGAAAAGTCTTTAAAAAGTTGGATACGTGGTCATATTATGTCTTAACTTCTCATCCTGATTTTCAAAAGTTATTTGGCGAGAGAGCCAATAAAAATAGGAAACTTTATAATGGCAGAATCCAGTGCTATTATTATCAATATTATGGACCAAGACCACCTAGGGTTATAAAAAATGAAAATGTTTGACATGAGTTGATAACTTTGGTACACTACCAATTAAAATAAAAAATATGCGTGTGCTCTTATTCAGAGTGGTGGAGGGACTGGCCCGATGAAGCCCGGCAACCGTCTGAGGGATAAACTCAGATTGGTGCTAATTCCTGCAGGAGTAGTTGTCTTCTGAAAAATAAGAGATCCCGAATGTATAAAATACGGGCCTCTCCTTAGAAGAGGCCCTTTATTATTACTTACTGGAGAATAAGAGAGCACAGCGAAGGAGGGAAAAATGAGTATCCAACGTACTTATAAAGAAATAAATGATCGTATTAAAAAAGGTCAAGCTGTGGTTTTAACGGCAGAGGAAGTCATTGAGCGAGTCAAAGACAAAGGTATAACAAAGACTGCCCAAGAAGTTGATGTGGTAACTACAGGAACCTTCAGTCCTATGTGCTCTTCCGGGGTATTTCTAAATTTTGGGCATACCAAGCCTCGTATACGAATGAGTAAAGTATGGTTAAACAATGTCCCTGCTTATGCTGGGATTGCAGCAGTAGATGCCTTCTTAGGGGCTACGGAGCTGGCCGAGCAGGACCCTCGCAATAGTAAATATCCGGGGGAATTTCGTTATGGAGGCAGTCATGTAATTGAAGATCTTGTGGCTGGAAAAACTGTACGTTTGCGGGCCGGCAGTTATGGAACTGATTGTTACCCGCGCAAAGAGGTTGAAACAGATATTACATTACAGGATATAAACGAAGCTATCCTCTTTAATCCCCGCAACTGCTACCAAAACTATAATTGTGCTGTCAATCTATCGGATAAAACTATTCATACTTATATGGGAACCTTAAAACCTAACTTAGGTAATGCCCACTATGCTACCTCAGGACAGCTTAGTCCTTTACTTAAAGATCCTCATTTAAAAACTATCGGCATCGGAACTCGTATCTTTTTGGGAGGAGGAATCGGGTACGTAGTGTGGAATGGCACTCAACATTTCCCTGCTATGCTCAAAGATAAGGATGGTAAGGAATTGACTGGAGCCGGAGGAACTCTTTCGGTTCTGGGGGATTTAAAACAAATGAATCCTCGTTGGCTTGTAGGTACCAGCTTTAGAGGATACGGTACAACTTTAACTGTGGGGATCGGACTTCCTATTCCCATTCTCAATGAGGAAATATTAGCATATGCTGCTAAAACCGATGAAGAATTATATGCTCCTATTATGGATTATGGTAAGGCTTATCCTCAGGGAGAGGGTGGAAACCTAGGTCTTGTAAGTTATGCTCAATTGAAAAAGGGGTCGATTACTATTCAAGGTAAAGAGGTACCTACCGCTCCCGTGAGTAGTTATCCTAGAGCCCGGGAAATATCCTACACCCTGAAACAGTGGATAGAAAAAGGAAATTTTCTCTTGGGAGAACCTAGTCAGCTTTTACCTGGTCCGGAAGCAGGTTTGCAGGGAAAAGCGTTATCATAAAGCATAATAATCTTATAGTAAAAAGGAGTGGAGCTTGATGGCACCGGAAAAAATCGTGCTGCGGTTTGGTCCTGAAACTGCGGATAAACCCATTATCTATCACTTAGCCAAGGAATATAATTTAGTTATTAACATAGTAAAAGCTTCTATCAATCCCCATAAAGAAGGGACCATGGTTTTAGAGTTAACAGGAGAACGTTATGAGGAAGGTATAGATTTTTTGCGTCAGCAGGGGATAACAGTCCGTTCTTTAGCCCAAGAAGTTGTGAGAAATGAAGAAAAATGTACTCAATGTGGCCAGTGTACTGTCCATTGCCCTACTAAAGCGTTATATATTGAAAGGCCCTCTATGGAAGTGAAATTTAATGGTGATGAGTGCATTCTTTGTTTGATGTGTTTAAAGATTTGTCCAGTACATGCTATGGAGGTTAGAATGTTAAGTGAGCTATGAACTGCGGACTTACCGGATGTTACACTGGGAAAATGATTTAACACATTTTCAGGTTAAAGTTAAAGAAACAGACCTGGATATTGCCGTTAAAAAAGAAAGATATTGTGATGAGTTCATCTATCTAGTCCGGGACTTTATCGGGGAAAGGCGTAAAGAGTTAGAAGAATTTATTGAAAAAGATAAGAAGTTTTTAAAAGCTCTGGATCCCTATAAGTCTCAGGATGATGCCCCTAGTTTTGTCAAGCAAATGTGTGAAGCTGGTGAGTTAGCGGGGACAGGTCCCATGGCAGCAGTAGCAGGCTATTTTGCCCAACAAGTGGGGGAATTACTTACTAACTATTCTAAGGATGTAATTGTGGAAAATGGTGGTGACATCTGGCTGAAATCCAGTAAAACAAGGCGTATTGGTATTTATGCAGGGAAATCACCCTTTACTAATCGGATAGGTTTAGAAATAAAGGCAGAACAAACACCTTTAGCCATTTGTACTTCTTCAGCTACCATAGGACACAGTCTTAGCTTCGGTCAAGCTGATTCCGTGATAATTATAGCCACTTCCGCTGTTTTGGCAGATGCAGTGGCAACGGCCGCGTGTAATCAGGTGAAGAGTATAAAAGATTTGGAAAAGGCTGTGGAATTTGCGTTATCCATAGCGGGCATCAGGGGAGCTCTGGCCATATTGGATGATAAAATGGCCGCCCAGGGAGAAATAAAATTAGTTCCTTTAAACTAATATTTATGGGAAGATAAGAAAAATCACTAGCAAAAATGCTAGTGATTTTAAAATTTTATTTTTATTTTAAGAATGCCTACATTTAACAAAGCTTTAAATAAAATGATGAAGCCCGGCCCGATAAAGAGACCTACTACACCCAAGAGCTTAAAACCGATATACATGCTGATGAGAGTTGATAAGGCTCCTATTCCCATTGCTCCTGAAAGTATTTTGGGTTCTATAGCCTTGCGGAAAGCAATAATAATAGTGTAGTGGATTAATATTCCCACTGCTAACATGAGGTTACCTGTGAAGTAATAGAAAATTGCCATAGGTACCATTACGGAACCTGTTCCTAAAACCGGCAGAATATCAACACACGTAACAAAGAAAGCGGTAGCTGATGGATATCTTACACCTAAAAGTAAAAAGCCCAAAAAAACAACGATAAACACAAAGAAGCTGATCACAATTTGGGCGCGAATAAAGCCAAAAACTGCATTTTGCAGATTTTTCATTACTACTTCTAAACGGCCATGGGC
>JAHDSB010000148.1 GCA_018433015.1 Clostridia bacterium
ACCAGTTGTATTAGAGCCAGATACTGATAAAGTAATGTGGTTTGGCGTAGCAAAAGGAGACGGAGATACTACTCTAAAAGCTAATGGTGAATATGCTTATGAAGTAGTACGTAAAGATGGTAGTAAGTTTATCTACAACTTCACATATGCTCAAGAATCAGTAACAGGAGTAGAAGAAGTTGCACCTGAACCAAAATCAATAGCACAAAAACTCTCTGCTAACTCCCAGAACAAAACAATAACAGAAGAGGTTTATTCAACGAAAGATTAAGATTGCCATCCAGAAACGATAACTACATTAGAACAGATTTGTAATGTAAGTAACCCTAGGACCTTGAAAGCAATTTCAAGGTCTTAGGGTCTTTTTTATGCCCTATAAATACTACCTATTGGTTGTATTTATAGGGCTGACATATTTAACCTATTCACATCCTGCCGAAAAAATATAAAATAAAAAATATAGATAATGTCACATATTTTAACGTTGCTTTGTTATATAAGTGAAATCATCTTCCGCTGCTTAGAGCGACCCCGGGGTAGAAAAAGGAGATGACATCCATTTGCATAGAATAAAAAGTCTTTTTAAAAATGAAGTAAAACACAATTTTCAAGAAATATTCGACTCCTATTATCCTGGAATTTGCCGAAGGATTGCTTACTTGTTGGGGTCCCAGGAAGCCGTAGAAGATATAGCTCAGGAAGTATTTTTGAAGCTCTACTATTCACCACCACCTAAACTTACCAACATAGGGGGATGGTTATCCCGGGTAGCCGCTAATCTCACCTATAACTATATAAATAGTGAAAAAAGCCGTAAGAAACGCGAAGTGCGAAGTGAAACTGAGGATAACAACAAGGTAATTGTCCTGGAAGATGTAATCATGAAGAAACATAAAGTAAAAGAAGTACAAGATATTCTGCAGGAAATGAAAGAAAGAGACAGGATGGTACTTTTGCTCAGATTCTCAGGTTATAGTTACCAGGAAATTGCGGAAGTAGTAGGCATAGAAAAGAGCTCTGTAGGGACGGTATTAGCCCGTGCCCAGGCCAAATTTAAAGCCCTTTATTTAAAAAAAGAAGGAGGGGGTGATTCCTGTGTGTTATGAGGACGGATTATGGCAAGCTTATCTTGATCAGGAACTGGATTCAGAAAAAATACAGGAAATGACCCACCATTTACAAACATGTACTGCTTGTCAACATACTTTAGAAAGTTTAAAAGAACAACAGCTATTAGTCAGCAAACTTTTAGGAGAATATAGGAATGACAAAGAAAAAGGAAATTATTCTTCCCTGAAAGGCTGGTTTGTTTTACAGGAAAAAATTAAAGCTAAGAATAAGAGAAAAGGTGTGTTACAAATGAAAAATATCTCGAAAAAAGTAGCGGTGGCTGCTGTAGCAGCAGTTTTTGGCGCATCACTTTTCCTTACTCCCGTACGCAGTGCCGCAGCTCAATTCTTACAAATATTCCGGGCAGAAAAGTTGGCGACCATCAGTATTAGTTATAATGATATGGATGAAATGAGAAGAGCTATAGAAGAGGGTGCCAAAGAAATTGACCTTGATGCTATCGGCAGCATGGAGTTTGAGGAAACCAGGGAAAACAAAAATGTTGACTTAGAAGAATTGCGGGAAATTGCCCAGTTCCCCGTAAAGCTACCGGAAGCATTGCCCAGTAAATATAAATTTACTGAGGCTAATGTGTCAATGCCCTTTAAGGCAAAATTCAAATTAAATGCCCCTAATGTTAACCAACTAATTGAGGGTTTGGGAGGAACTGAATTCATTCCTGAAGAAATGGATGGTAAGGAATTCACTATCGAAGTTCCCCAAACCGTAGTGATAGATTATGCCAAACCGGACAGGGGCTATATCGTAATCTGCGAAGGAAGAAGCCCTGAGATTAAAGCCCCCGGTGATGTTAACATTGAAGATTTAAAAGATGCAGTTTTGGAGCTTCCGGTATTACCTCGAGAGCTAAAATCACAATTAGCCGGGATCAAGGATTGGCAACATACCCTGGTTATTCCCAATATAGAAGGTTCCAGTCAAGAAGTAACAGTTAAAGGACACAAGGGGGTATTTGTGCAAGAGGAACATTCTGAACAGGTTACCATGGAACTTAAGGATAAGGAAGCTAATGAAGGAGTAGATGTGAATATCAATGGAGAAGAGCACAAAGCCGTGGTAGTTGATGATAGTGTATCTTCTTATGGCATGTTGATTTGGGAAGAAGAAGGTGTTGTTTACGCTGTTAGTGGCGCTTTAGATTTAGATACAGCACTTAAAATTGCAGAATCCATGAGGTAAAGAACAGTGGAAATGATTACTACATTTAATTTAACTAAGCAATACAAAGGCCAGGGGGGCTGCAGAGAGATCAATCTTTCTGTGCCCTCCGGGCATATTTTTGGTTTATTAGGACCTAATGGTGCAGGGAAAAGTACCTTGGTAAAGACCCTGGTAGGTCTTTTGCAGCCAACTTCCGGCAGTGCTTTAATTTTAGGAAACCCTTTAGGAAGTTATAAATGTCGGGAGAAAATTGGTTTTTTGCCGGAATTATTCAGTTATCAGAAATGGCTTTCGGCTGAAGAACTCTTAACTCTCCATGGTCAACTTTATAAAATGACGAAGCAGGCTATAAAAAAGAGGATTCCTGAGGTTTTAACACTTATTGGTCTAACAGGCACAGAACATAAGAAAGTAGGCAGCTTTAGCAAAGGGATGCAGCAAAGGATAGGTTTAGCTTGTGCCCTAATGAATGAACCTAAGCTGTTATTTCTAGATGAGCCTACTTCGGCTTTAGATCCTTTGGGCCGTCGTGATATGAGAGAAATAATGCTGAATTTAAAAGAGACAGGGACTACTATTTTTCTCAATAGCCACTTGCTGAGCGAAGTGGAAGCAGTTTGTGACCAGGTGGCTATAATAAACAAAGGAAGACTAGTAGCAGTAGGTGAAATGGAGGAGCTACTGACTAAAAAATGTGAGGTGGAAATAGAATTAGACACTATATCCCCAGAGTTCCAGCGGGAAATTAAGGAGTGGGGCAAGATTCTGGCTATACAGAATAACACTTTGCAAATCCAGGTGGCAGATAAAGAAACAGTTCCCCTGTTAGCTAAAAAAATAATTGAAGCAGGTTACAAACTATATAACCTGCATTACCGTCATTCTTCCTTAGAGGATGTCTTTGTTCAATTGGTGGAAGGAGGGGAACAACAAGATGTGGACCATAGCTAAATTAACGTACCAGGAGATTACCCACCGGCGAGTTTTTCATTTATTACTCTTGTTAACCCTAGGGTTTTTACTATTATATGGTTTGGGTTTGCACTATGCCTATCAGGATTTGCCTAAAGATGGAGAACTGGCCAGGATAATAACTACTGAATTCATTTCTATTGGCTTGTACTTAAGTGCTTTCATAACTGCCTTTTTAACTATTTTGGGTTCTGCAGGGATTATCTCGGCTGAAGTGGAGAGCGGTATTATCCAAACTATGCTGGTTAAACCTCTGAAACGCTGGGAAATTATTATAGGAAAATATTTAGGAATATCTATTATGTTGATTATTTATGGTACCTTTATATATAGTGCAGTGTTGGGCTTAAATTATTATTTTGGCAGAGAATTCTATTTTCTCTACAAATGGAATACTTTAAAAGCCTTAGGCCTGTATCTGTCTATACCTTTAGTCTTAGCCAGTGTGACTATGTGGGGTTCTACTTTTTTGCCTACGTTGAATAACAGTGTAATGGTTATTATTCTTTACGGCATCTCAATTATTGGAGGTTTTATTGAACGGGCGGGAAGTTTTGTGGATAAAACAGCTCTGATGAATATTGGGATAATTACCAGCTTGCTGATGCCTGTAGAGGCTATGTATCGCAAGATGTTAAATGTCCTATTTCGTTCAGCTCCCGGACAGTTTACAATTTTCTGGGATAGCTTCTTTAGCGGTAAATATGAGCCCAGCAAGTGGATGTTGGTCTTTACTGTATTCTATATATTATTCTTTCTCTGGCGTAGCATCAGTGTTTTTTCTAAAAAAGATATTTAAAATACAATTTAAATATGTATTAAAACAAGCCTTGGCAGGAATGATGATTTTTGCACAGGCTTTTTTATTTGTTATTGAGTGAAAAATATATGAGAATTTTAACTATTTTCAAATAATGGGATATTACAATTCATACGGAAATTTGGTATCATATAACTGGACATCCATAATTAGGGTATATAATATAGATATAAATGTGCTGTACTTTACTTTTGATATAGGAGGTGTGAAATGAAATTAAGCATGCATTTGGATGAAAATGATGTAAAGAAAATGCCTCAACTAAAAATACAAAAGTTACAAATGATATTAGATTTCCTGTACTGCGGGATTTTAACACTAGATCATCAAGGGTTAATTTTAGCCTTTAATACTTCGGCGGAAATAATTCTGAATATTAAAAGAAATACTATTATTGGTAAATACATTCAGGATGTGGAGAGTTTACAAGAAGTGGCCTCAGTAATATCACAAAATAACGGCATGGGGAGACATAAAGTAGAAATAAATGGAGCTAAGATAATCGTTAATCTCAACAAAATGATAGAAAATGGTAAAAGTGTGGGCGTAGTAGCAATTCTTCACAAAAGTTCCTCGGCAGAATGTATTGATCAAGAGCTTAATGTTACGGAAAGCTTATTAAAAGAGATTAATATATTCATCGAATCATCCCATGACGGCTTTTTGATTACCGATAATAAGGGTAAGGTTATTAGAGTAAATGCTGCTTTTGAGCGAGTTTTTTCTGTATCCAGAAAGGATGTGTTAGGTAAAACAGCCCAGGAATTAGTTAAAACCGGTGTATACGGTAAATCTGCTGCTCTGGAAACTTTGCGTACTTCCCAAACTTGTACAGTAATTATGGAGAATAAAGGACGTAAAATTATGGCCACAGGAACACCTGTCTTCAATTTACAGGGAAAACTTACCTCTGTAGTTGTTAACGTAAGGGATATTACAGAATTGGAAAATCTGAAATTACAGTTGGAATATCAACAAAAGTTAAATGAAAAATATTCCTATGAAATAAAAGAAATGCGGAAAAGACAGGAGAACTTCCCAGATATTATTATGCATAGTAAAGAAATGCATCAAGTGATGGACATGGTATGTACTGTAGCAGAAGTCGATTCTACAGTTTTAGTAACGGGAGAGTCCGGTGTAGGGAAAGAAATAGTAACCCATCAAATTCACAAATTAAGCAGAAGAAACAAGGGGCCCTTTATTAAAATTAATTGTGGAGCCATACCTTACACGCTTTTTGAGTCAGAACTGTTCGGCTACGAGCCGGGGGCTTTTACCGGTGCAAAATCCCGGGGGAAAATGGGTTTCTTCGAATTAGCCCACGAAGGAACCTTATTTTTAGACGAAATTGGTGAACTAAACGTAGATATGCAAGTTAAATTGTTGAGGGTAATTCAAGAAAAGGAAGTAACCAGAATTGGCGGGGAAAAATCCATCAAAATAGATGTAAGAATTATTACCGCTACTAATAGGGATTTAAAAAAGATGATGGAAAAAGGAGAATTCCGCCAAGATCTGTTTTATCGTTTAAATGTACTTAATATTCAAATTCCTCCTTTGCGGGAGCGCAGGGAGGATATAGCCCCGCTAATATTAAATTTTTTAGAGAAATTTAATAAAAAATATAAAAAGAAAAAAGTGTTCACCAATGAAGCTGTAAGGGTTCTTACGGAATATGATTGGCCCGGAAATATAAGGGAATTAGAAAACTTGGTGGAGAATCTCGTTATTCTCGTTAAACAAGATGAAATAACGACCCAACACTTACCGGAAAATTTATTTAGTTCTACGTTATGTGATGATAAAATTATTGTAAAAGGTATAATTCCTTTAAAAAAGGCCATAGAAATAGTAGAATCTCAGATTGTAAATAATGCCAAGAAAAAATGTGATACTACCAGGCAAATGGCCAAGGTACTGGGAGTTAATCAGTCCACTGTAATTAGGAAATTAAAGCAGTATACGCAACATTGATTCTTTTTTGCATAAATCACCTGTAAACCTAGAGCTATGCCATTAAGTGAATATTAAAAGCACTGATTTGATGCTTTAAGCAATCAAAATCAGTGCTTTTTTCTTTTCCCTAAAAGCAGAAACTCCTTAAACAAAGGCTTTCTTGAGCTTGGCATGGATATTGCTTTAGTAGTATAGCGAGAACAAAACAAGGGGGTATACAAGTGAATCAATGGTCGGAGTTGTATAAACAAAAACTGACCACAGCTGAAGAATTAGCAAAGCAGTTTAAATCAGGGGATGTGTGTGTCAGCAATGGTCAAATTGCCGAGCCGGTAAAAATCCTGGATGCCGTAACTAAACGGGCAGAAAAAGAAAATTTAACAGACATCAAACATTGTATTTTGCTTCCTATGAGAAAGCAGAAATATCTGGAAGTGGGAATGGAAAAACATATTTCCCATGTAGCTCATTTTGTGAGCGGGTTTAACAGGGAGCCTATATGGGAAGGGAGAGCCGATTATATGCCTTCTCATTACAGCCAGGTTCCGCTTGTTTGGCAAAATGTATTAAAGGCCCCTGATGTATTTTATTGTGCTGTGTCACCTATGGATAAACATGGATATTTCAGTTTTGGTACAGCCGCTGATTTCGGGAACATTTGCAAAATAGCTAAGAAAGTATTTGTTGAAGTAAATCCTACTATGCCACGAACTTTTGGACAGTGTTTTATTCATATTTCCCAGATTGATGCTCTGATTGAAAATGAAGATCCTATTACTGAAGTGCCCGCTCCCAAAATATCAGAAAAAGACGTCACAATTGGACAATTGATTGCTGAGGAAATTCCCAATGAAGCTACTCTTCAATTAGGTATCGGGGGTATTCCCAATGCGGTTGCCCAGGCTTTAAAGGATAAAAAGGACCTGGGTGTCCACAGCGAAATGTTCTGTGATTCTATGGTGGACCTGTATAATGCCGGGGTAATTACTAATGCTAAAAAAACTCTGCACCGCGGTAAGTTCATAGCCACTTTTACTTTCGGGGCCAGGAGTACTTATGATTTCCTCGATGATAACCCTGCTGTAGAATTTCATCCAGTAGATTATGTTAACGATCCTTGTATCATTGCCCAAAATGACAAAATGATGTCCATCAATTCCTGTATCGAGATTGATTTATTTGGTCAGGTATGTTCGGAAACTATAGGCCCTAAGAATTTTAGCGGTGTGGGAGGGCAGATGGATTTTGTTAGAGGTGCTTCTGCTTCCAACGGTGGAAAATGTTTTATTGCTTTCCAATCTACTGCTAAGAAGGATACAGTTTCCAAGATTAAGCCCGTTTTAACCCAAGGAGCATGTGTGTCTACTTCCAGAAACGATGTGGATTATATTGTAACTGAATATGGCATTACTCGTTTGAAAGGTCTGACTTGTAGTCAAAGGGCTAAAGAATTAATAAGAGTCGCCCATCCCAAATTCCGGGAAGAATTGACGAAAGCTGCTAAGGATATGCATATCATCCCTTAAAAATAGAAAAGGATTAAGGAGTGAAAATGTGAGTAAAAAATCTCCTAATAGATGGATCATATTGCTGGCGTGCGTGATCATCAACCTATGCTTAGGGGCAGGTTATGCCTGGAGCGTATTTCAAACTCCCTTAATAGAACAATTTGGTTGGACTACTTCCCAGGCTTCCCTAGCTTTTAGCCTTTCCTTTGGTATGGTACCCATAGCCATGATTATCTTTGGTCCCCTTCAGGATAGGAAAGGGCCCAAAAAGATCACCTTTGGGGGAGGAATCTTGTTTGGCTTAGGATTACTTGCCACAGGATCAATTAATTCCCTAATAGGTTTGTATCTTACTTATGGTGTGATAGCCGGTATGGGTATTGGCATGGCCTATGGATGTTGTGTGGCTACTCCTGTAAAGTGGTTCCCTGATAAAAGAGGTCTGGCAGGAGGATTGACAGCTGCTGGTTTTGGTTCCGGTGCTATAGTCTTTGCGCCTCTGGCAGTTTCGTTAATAGAAAAGTTTAATGTAATGAGCACTTTTAAAATATTAGGTATAGCTTTTTTAATCGTTATCTGTTTATGTGCCTTGCTGGTGCAAGAACCGAAAAAAGAGGAGCAAGAGGAAAAGAAGGGCACCCAAAATGTATCAGCTTTAGCAAATAGTAATGATGCCACTGCGCGGGAAATGCTTAAGACAGGTAAATTCTATATCTTATGGGCTATGTACATTATTGGTTGTATTTCGGGACTAATGATTATCGGCCACGCCTCACCTATAGCTCAAGAACAGATTGGACTTACACCTCAAGTAGCGGCTGTAGCCGTGAGCATTATCGGTTTGGCTAATACTTTAGGCAGAATAGTGTGGGGAAGTGTTTCTGACAAAATGGGGCGTTATAAGACTTTAATTCTTATGTATATCATGGCCGGTGTAATGATGGTGTTATTAAACGGGGCCAGAAGCTTTGGAATGTTTATCATAACTGTTTCTGGAATAGCCCTTTGTTTTGGAGGATTTTTAGGGATATTTCCTTCAATTACCGCAGATAACTTCGGCACGAAAAACTTAGGTGTTAACTATGGTTTTGTTTTTACGGCCTTTGGTTTGGCAGCTATTATAGCTCCTAGAATGGCCGCTGTTATTAAAGAATCTAGTGGGGGAGATTATGGTCGGGCTTTTATAATTTCGGCACTTTTAAGTATTGCAGGTATCATACTTACTCTAATTATTACGCGACAACAGAAAAAAACCCAAGTAATGTCTACACCGGTTGAATAAAAACCGTAGCTTTTATAGCAACCCATGTTTATGGTAGCGGAGCATTTTTAGTCTGCTGCTGAGCAAATAATCAAGGGAATGAAAAGAAAGGTAGGGGGTGAAACAAGGAGTTCTATAATTTGCAACATTTTGAAATTATAAAAAATTAAAGAATGTGAAGGAGGAATTTTTAGTATGGCAATTAAAACTAAAGAACAATATCAACAGAGTATTCGGGATCGTAAACCTATGAATGTATGGTTTTTGGGGGAAAAAGTTGAAGATGTAACTACTTTTCCGCCTTTAGCTGCCAGTTTTAGTGCAGTTTCTAAAGTATATGAGCTGGCCAGTGATCCGGATTGGCAAGATTTAGTTACAGTTGAATCTCATATCAATGGTGAAAGAGTAAGCATCTATAATGCTCCCTTAAGAACGCCGGAAGAAGCTAACAAAAAGACTAGAGCAGCCCGGGCCTTTGCAGAAGTAATCGGCTGTTGTACTCACCGTTGCACAGGTTCCGAAGGTTTTGCCGGCTTAGGTCCTTGTACTTATGACATGGATCAAGATTTGGGGACCGACTATTTCCAACGTTTCACAAAATTTATGGATTATGTACAGAGAAATGATTTAAGTTGTACTGTAACTGTAACAGATGTAAAAGGTCTGCGTACTTTACCACCTCATAAACAACCTGATAAAGACATGTATGTTCATATAGATGAATATCGCGAAGACGGCATTGTCATCAGCGGTTATAAGGCTAACCAGACAGGCATTCTCTTCGCCCATGAAGTAGTTATTGTACCCACAACAGCAATGAAAGAAGAAGATAAAGATTTTGCAGTTGCGTGTGCTGTACCTGCCGATGCCCCCGGCATTACTTATGTTTTGGGTCGTACCCCTCAAGACAAGCGTTTCTTTGAAGTAGGAGGAGATATTGAGGGCATAGATCTGGGCAAAAACTACGCTGACCACCAAGCTTTCGTATATTTTGATCATGTTTTTGTTCCTAAAGAAAGAGTATTTTTATGCGGTGAATGGCAATATGTTGGTCGCTTGTTGAGTTACTTTACGGCAGTACACCGTTTGACTGCTGGTGGTTGTAAAGCCGGTGGCTGTACGGCCTTAGCCGGAGCTGCAAGTTTGATTACCGAGATGATTGGTGTTAACAGAGCCGGGCATATTAAAGAAAAATTAACGGAAATGGTAATAACTGCTGAACAAGTATATGGATTATCTTTAGCAGCAGGCACGGAAGGCTTTACTCATCCCAGTGGTTTCTGGGTACCCAATCCCCTCATGGCTCATACCTGCAAATGGACTTGTACCTGGATTCCTTTCAACGCTGTACGTTATGCCCGTGAAATAATTGCCGGTACAGGCGAAACTGCTCCATCAGAACTAGATATGCGTAGTCCTGTAATAGGAGACATCTGTCAAAGAGAATTCAATCCCGGTAATCCTAAGTATGATGCTTTTGATCGACTCCGTGCCACTAGGTTTATTGAGCATATGACTCGTGGTTCAAACTGGACAGCTATGGCTCTTCATGGTGGTGGAAACCCTGAAGCTGCTCGTATGATGGCTATGAGATTTACAGATTGGAAGCACTTACAAGATATGGTTAAAGTAGCTACAGGTATGGAAAAAGATCCGAAGATCTGTAAAAGTGTATTAGACAGTATCGGTAAGCGAAGTGGCAGAATAGATACCTTACAGGATCTACCTTGTGTCTGTGCCAAGGCAGAAAAAGAAGCTGCTGCTACAAAATAAATATTAATTTTAAGTGAAGATAGTGCCGCATCAAGAAGGTGCGGCATTATCGTCAAAAATTAGGTTAGGAGTGATTTTAGTGGATAATATCGTATTCCAAGTGGATGGACATCTAGCTGAAATTACTATAAATAGACCTAAAGCTTTAAATGCTTTAAATAGTGCTACCTTAAAAGAATTGCAAGTTGTAATAGAAGAAATAGCTAACAATAGTGAAATAAGAGTAGTTATTTTAACGGGATCAGGCAAAAAAGCCTTTGTAGCCGGTGCCGATATTACAGAAATGAAAGAAATGAATGCTATTGAAGCAAGAGCTTTTGGCAGGCTAGGTCAAAAAGTATTTTCCTCATTAGAAAACTTACCTCAAGTTGTCATCGCGGCAGTTAATGGTTTTGCCCTGGGGGGAGGCTGTGAGCTTTCTATGGCCTGTGATATGCGGTTGGCTTCTACTAAAGCAAAATTTGGCCAGCCGGAAGTTGGTTTAGGTATTACTCCGGGATTTGCCGGAACCCAGAGATTACCCAGGTTAGTAGGTAAAGGGAGAGCCAAGGAACTCATCTATACCGCAGATGTAATTGATGCTCAAGAAGCTTATAGGATTGGCTTAGTTAATAAAATTTATGAGCCTGAAGAATTACTGGATAAAGCTAGAGAACTGGCCCACAAAATTATTAGCAAAGGACCGTGTGCCGTATCATTAGCAAAGTCAGCTATTAATAACGGTCTAAACATGGATACGGAATCAGCTTTTAATTATGAGGCAGAAATTTTTGGTTTATGTTTTGCTACTAAAGATCAAAAAGAAGGGATGGCTGCTTTTGTAGATAAACGTAAAGCAGATTTTAAAGGATGCTAAAAATATTTTTTTAGAGATATAACAGCAAGGGATTCAGTGAGAGGAGAGTGAACTATGAAGGTTTTAGTTTGTGGAGCAGGTACTATGGGTTCAGGTATAGCCCAGGTTATGGCAGAAGCCGGTCATGATATCCTCTTAAGAGATATTTCCGAAGATTTTGTTAAGAGGGGAATTAAAAATATAGAGAAAAACCTTAGCCGCAAAGCTGATAAAGGTAAAATTAGTCAGGATGATAAAGCAGCCATCCTAGGTAGAATTAAAGGGTTAATTTCTCTTGATGGTGCTAAGGATGTAGATTTTGTGATAGAAGCCATCGTAGAAAGAATGGAAACTAAGAAAGTATTATTTAAAGAGCTGGACCAAATCTGTAAAGAGTCAACTATTTTAGCTTCTAATACCTCGGCCTTAAGTATTAGTGAAATTGCAGCAGTAACAGGCAGACCGGAAAAAGTTATTGGTATGCACTTTTTCAATCCCGCGCCGGTTATGAAGCTTATAGAAGTAACAAAAGGAGCCGGTACTAGCGAAGAGACATATCAATACGTAAAGGAATTATCTGAATCTTTAGGCAAAACCCCTGTTACAGTAGAAGAAGCCCCCGGTTTTATAGTTAACAGAATATTAATACCTATGATTAATGAAGCAGCTTATATCTATATGGAAGGTGTAGCCTCCGCCGAAGATATTGATGCGGCTATGAAATTAGGGGCTAACCACCCCATTGGTCCATTGGCCTTAGGTGATTTAATTGGCTTAGATGTATGTTTATTAATAATGGATACCTTATACACTGAATTCGGTGATGGAAAATACCGTCCATGTCCTTTACTGAGAAAAATGGTTAGAGCAGGTTTCTTAGGGAGAAAGACCAAAAAAGGATTCTACTCTTACTAAACTATAAACAGAGTTCTTAGCTTCAGCAGGAGTTTTGAACTGCCCCTGAAGGTTAGGAATCGTTATCCTTTGGATAAAAATAAACAGGAGGTTTAGTATATGAGAGAAGTTGTTATCCTAAGCGCCGTCAGAACAGCTATCGGCACTTTTGGCGGTTCTTTAACTAATATATCTGCAACAGAATTAGGCAGTATAGTCATCAAAGAAGCTATGCAACGAGCTTCAGTAGCACCGGAAAATGTAGATGAAGTAATCATGGGTTGTGTATTGCAAGCAGGATTAGGACAGAATGTAGCCCGTCAATCCTCGCTCCGGGCTGGTATACCAAACTATGTCCCTACCATGACCATTAATAAAGTGTGTGGCTCTGGCTTAAAATCAGTAAACCTGGCTGCGCAAGAAATAATGTTGGGTAACGCCGATCTTATCGTGGCAGGGGGAACAGAAAACATGTCGGCAGCGCCTTACCTGGTACCTAAAGCCCGTTATGGTTACAGAATGGGGGATGGAAAAATTGTAGATGAAATGATCAAAGACGGGTTATGGTGTGCCATGAACGATTATCATATGGGAATCACTGCAGAAAACATCGCAGAAAGATGGGGCATCACTAGGGAAGAGCAAGATGCATTCGGAGTGGCCAGTCAACAAAAGGCTGAAAAAGCCATCAAAGAAGGGCGTTTCGTAGATGAAATTATTCCCGTACAAGTTCCCGTTAAAAAAAGTTTTAAAGAATTTGCCGTAGACGAACATCCTAGATTCGGTGCTACCATAGAGGGCTTAGCTAAATTAAAACCAGCCTTCAAGAAAGGTGGTACAGTAACAGCCGGCAATGCTTCAGGTATTAATGATGGAGCAGCAGCTTTAGTCATAGCAAGTGCAGAAAAAGCTCAGGAATTAGGGGTGGAGCCTTTAGCCAGATTTGTTATGGGTGCATCGGCTGCTGTTGATCCTGCCATTATGGGGATAGGTCCGGTGGAAGCAACCAAAAAGGTACTGGCTAAATCTGGTTGGAAAATGAGTGATCTGGAGCTTATTGAGGCTAATGAAGCTTTTGCAGCCCAATCCTTAGCTGTGGCTAAAGAACTTAAATTTAATATGGATATTGTTAATGTTAATGGAGGGGCTATTGCCTTAGGTCATCCTATTGGTGCCAGTGGAGCAAGAATATTAGTTACACTTCTTTACGAGATGCGGAAAAGAAATGTTAAGAAAGGCCTTGCTACCCTGTGTATAGGGGGAGGCCAGGGAGTAGCGACTTTAGTTGAAAGATAAAAGGTATAGCTGTAATAAAAGCATAAGTAAAAGGGTGAGATAGTCCTCACCCTTTTACTTATGCTTTTATTAAAAATATCTCTATTCAGGTAGTTGTTCATAATTGAGGAGTCTAACAGATTCTTTGGCAGCCCAGCGTATTTTATAGGTTATTAAGGAAACTTCAACTAAGGCATGTAGGTAATAGCTTCCCTCAGGAAATCTACTATGCCAGTTATTTAAAATACGATCTAGTTTTCTCCAGATATGGGGTTCAGGGAGAAAGACATTTTTATTTCCTTCCAGGAGTTTTTGTGACAATTTTTCATTATTAACTTTATAGATATCCAGCCCTTCTTGTAATAGGGCCAGTATTTCCTGGAATTCTGCACTAACAGGCAAGTCCCCGGCCTTCTTACGTCTTTCCAGTCGTTCTTGAGCTAAGAAGATGATATCTTTAGTTCTTTGCCAGAGACCTTTGTTGTATGTTATATAGTCGCTGAAAAATCTAATTTCTAGAGGTGTTTTATCCTGACCTTCTTCAAAAAAAGGGTTAGTATCTTTATGATAAAGTTCATATAAGCGCTGACTTTCTCGTAATAACTTTTTGATTTTTTTTCGTTGTTGAGCGAATTCCTCGTCTGTAAGAACATTTAATTGAAAATAATCTTGAATAGCCTTAGCGAAGGCTTCGGATATAACTGTGTTAGTTTCATTTAATTTTTGGATTAACAGATGGCGATAGCGGGGAGGAGCAATGGTAGCATTAACTAACAGAGCCGTTCCTACACCGATAAAAATAGCCAGGGAACGCATCATGGCTTGTTGGAGAAATTGCTCGGGGGGAGAAGATAGCACAAAAATAGTTGCCATAATTCCTCCTGACATCCCGCTGCGCCATTTAAAGCGGTTGCAGATTACTATAATTAGGATTGTAGCTAAACCCATAACTAAAGGATGTGTACCTACTATAAGACCTAAAAGGGTGGCCAGAGCAATGGAAGTAAAATGAACCTGCATTTGAACTTTGGCATTATTGAGGCTTAGTCCCAAAGAAGGTTGTAGGTTAAGGACAGTAGCAGCACCCGCAAAAATAGCGGGATGTATATCAAGCAAAGTACAGAAATACATGCTGGTGGCCACTGCTATTCCTGTTTTAAGTGTTCTTGCTCCAATAAACATAGACTTCTCCTTCATTCTTACTAATGGTTAAGGGGAATAGTTTAATATTAATCCTTATTATAATTTACTAAGGCACTTAAAATCTTGAATTAATATATTTTTAATAAAATATTAACAGGGTTTTTTCCTTGTTATACGTCTCTTTATTATGAAGAACAAATTACACCTTATAATCAAGGAAAGGTTCTATTATACTTAACAGATAAGGAGGTATGAATGATGGATAATGTTAGTAGCCAATTACAAAAATGTTTAAGTTTAGAGAAAGAAGCTAGTGAATTGGGATGCAGCAGAACTAGTTTATTGTGGACAGAAGATATAGTGTTTGACCCTAGGGTGACATTAAAATGTAAACAGAACCTGTGTACTCATTATGGAAATAACTTTATGTGTCCCCCTTATGTACAAGAGAACATTGACTACTTCCAGTGCGTTAATAAATATAAAATAGCATTGTTAATCCAAAAAGAAAAAGAATTACAAGCGAACTTGAGTACTGAGGAAATTGCAGCAGAATACAAGACACTTTTTTTAGATATTCTGGATATTATCCTGTCCTTAGAAAAGAGGGCCTTTAATTTGGGATTTACTTTTAGTATGGGGCTAGGTAGCGGTAATTGTAAATTATGTGATGCTTGTGCTGCTAAAACAGGGGGACAGGCTTGTATTAATCCGCAAAAAGCCCGACCCTCTATGGAAGCTGTAGGTATAGATGTTTTACGTACCTGTGCCGGTGTTAATTTTCCCCTGGATTTTCAAAGCCAAAAAATATCCGGAACCGGACTGATCTTATTAATTTAGGATTCTAAAATTCACAATTAATTAAGAAAAAGACAAGTTTAATTTAAGAAAGTGATAATTATTAATTAACAATATTTACGTATGATGATAGTAAATAATTCACTTTCTTAAGAGAAGGGGGCGTTACAATGGAGTATTTATCCCATCTTGTAGGGGTAGGAGATAGTGCCCTTTTCTATTATTTCAATAAGCGAGTGCGCTGCCGTATTTTCAATGTTTTAATGCCACTGCTTACTCATCTGGGGGGCTTCTTCTTAACTACAGTAACTTGTCTACTAACCATGATTTTAGGTAGCAACAAATTATCTGGGGCAGGAAAGCAGGCTTTTGTAGCTCTCGTATTGAGTTTTATTATAGGGTATTTTTTGAAAAAGATTTTTACTAGACCCCGCCCTTATTTAGTATTAACCCAAGCCATGACAGGAAGTAAATTATTTAAAGATTATTCATTTCCTTCAGGTCATACTACAGCGGCTTTTTCAGTAGCTGTTAGTTATGTTTCGGCATATACATATTTACTGGTACCTTTAGTATTTTGTGCTGCACTGGTAGGTTTTTCGCGGATTTATTTGGGGCAACATTATCCTACAGATGTCTTAGCCGGAGGAATATTAGGTACAATTGTAGCCTTAGCTGTAACTTACTGGTTCTAGATCACCGGTAAGTTTTTTTATTTATATATTGTTTTACATATTCGTGTCATCGGAAGAAACTTTCAGCGTTTCTAGGAGCTCTAAACCTTCTAAAGGCAGAGGAAGACTATGAATATTGATACAGGGAAGATCAGAATGTAAATGAGTTGTTACATGGTTAAAGCTTTGTTCAAAAATATCAATTTCTTGTTTGGTGTAAGGGGGATTAGTACCGTTTTTGATACTGGTAAGAACCGGCTCCAGAGGCAATACTTCATATTTGATAAGACCTTTATCTCGAAAGCTTCTTGTATAAATAGGAATATAGGTGGCCTCTTTAAAATAAGGTTGTCCCTTTTCATCAATATCCATATGTAAGTTAAGTATGATGCTGCAGCGCCTTTCCAGACCTCTTTGGGCTGAGATGAAATTTCCTAAGGAATAGATTACAAATTTGTCTCTACTGGATTCTCCTGCGGGAGTTGTTATAATATCAGTTGGCTGAAGGACGTGAGGATGATGACCCAGGATGATGTCAGCACCTGCCTCCAGTAAGGCTTGGGATAGTTGTTTTTGTACAGAATTAGGATAAGGTTGATATTCTTGTCCACAATGAAGAGCAACAATCACTAATTGGGCACCTTGTTCTTTAGCTTTGGCGATATCACTTATCATTTTTTTGTCATCTATATAATTAACGGCAAATTCTTTACCTTTTTCCGGTCTAATGCCATTTGTTCCATAGGTATAAGCCAGAACTGCTAATTTAACTCCTTTCACTTCCGTAAGGAGAATTTTTTCTTGCTCTTCCTGGGTGCGGGAAGTTCCTGTATGTAATAGGCTTACCTGATCTAAATGATCAAGGGTTGCAACTAAGCCCCCATAATTTTTATCTAGGCTATGGTTATTGGCTGTTGTTAAAATATCAAAACCTGCGGCTTTTAAATTATCAGCCAAGATTTCCGGGGCGTTAAAACGAGGATAACCGCTGTATTTTGCAGCTTCACCGGCCAAAGTTGTTTCTAAATTTCCAATAACTAAATCTGAGGCCTGGAAGATAGGAGCCACATTAGTAAAAAATGAAGAAAAGTCATAAGTACCTTGTTGTGGATCAAAGCCTGCTTTGATTTGGGTATTATGCATCATAATATCTCCTACTGCTGTGATAGTAAAGGTATTATCTACGGGGAGAGGAGTTTCTGCATTTTCCTCAGGTACTTGGAGAGTATTAGTGTGGGAGAAGGTAGTTAAGGTGTAACCGCAGCAAAAAAATATTGTAAAAAGAATAAGTATAAGACCGGAAAAAAATGGTTTCCTCATAATATTCACATCCTTAATAATCATATCTACAACTAGATTATAGCAGGCTATAGAATAATTGTCTTGTAGTAGCGCTTTTGCTTTCTCTGGCATAAGGTACATCAGGTATGTATTGCGTATGTTAGAGAAAGGAGTTTTGTATATGATGAATAATGAGGAGAAAGCAGCGGGTATTAGAAAAATAGTTACCATAGAGAATAAAGATGATGTGAAGCTACTACAAGAAGTATTAGAAGCTTCGGGAGGGAGCATAATTAAAGAATTACCTTTAATTTCTGGTTTCCTCTGCGAATTTCCCCAAGACAACAGTGTATCCCTAGCGGCCAGAAATTTACCGCAAAATATAAAAATTGAGGAAGATTTAGACTTTAAACTCTGTTGCCTTTCCGGTTTCCCCTTTAATTTTCCTAATCCTTTTCCGCCTAACCAAGGTTTTTCTTCTAATCCTTCCAAGCCTACAATGCCCAAATACCCGGCTATGCCTCAGTATCCTGATCAGGTAGGTGGCAATGTTGATTGGGGAATAAGAAGAATTGGTGCACCCCAGGTTTGGAGCATGCTTAACAGCAACCGCAGGGTACGTGTTGGCATTATTGATACAGGTATTGACTATCAGCATCCTGATTTAAAGAATAATTTCAGAGAAGGAATCAGTACTTTAGATAACCATCCTACTTTTTATGATGATTATGGACATGGAACTCATGTAGCTGGAACTATTGGAGCTAACAGCAGACAAGGAATGTCAGGGATAAATCCCTTAGTTGATTTTTATGTAGTAAAAGCCTTTAACAAAAAAGGAAATGGTAAGCTATCCGATATTATAGAAGGTATTGATTGGTTAATGAGACGCCAAGTAAATATCATTAATATGAGTTTTTCAACTTCAGAAACTAACCAAATATTTGAAAGAGTTATGAGCCTTGCTTATCAACAGGGCATAATACTTGTGGCAGCGGCAGGAAATGATGGACCCAATAGTCCTGTAGATTATCCAGCTCGTTTTCCTAATGTTTTGGCAGTTTCAGCTATAGATAGTAATGATCGCTTAGCCAATTTTTCTTGTACAGGTCCGGAAATTGATTTTTGTGCACCAGGAGTCGATATAAATTCTACTTGGCTGGAAGGAGGGTATGCTGTTAAAAGCGGTACTTCTTTTGCAGCCCCCCATATTGCAGGAACTATTGCAGATATTATCAACTATTATGGCCCCATGCATCCTTATCAGATTAGAAGCTTAATGGCCCAACGAGCAGTAGCTTTGCAAGCTTTAACACGGGAACAGCAAGGTAATGGGCTGGTAGAAATACCAAGCTTATTCAGTTAAACAGAGTTCTAACCTTCAGATGGGGTTTTAAACCCCCACTGAAGGTTAGAACTTGTTATCCATGCTAGTAACACTTACGAACTTGTTTGGATAAATTACTTATTAAACAAAGTAAAGGGAATGACTGTTAGAAGTCCTTTCCTTTACTTTGTATTGTTTAATATAGCTGGAAAACTACTCACAGAAATTCTAGTTTATTGTCGCAACAATTGATTTTGATACGATAATCATGGTGACACTTAGGACAGGTGAAAAGATGAAGACATTCGTTACTGCCAACGCCATCATTTTGGTTAAGAATAGTATCATCCAAATAGGGGCTGTAGGGATCAAAATAATTGGTCAAAGCGCCGGTATCTGATAGCGTTCCCTTACATCTGGGACAAGTTAGAGTAACCTGCATTAACCCATTACAAAGGGGACAGACAGACATAAAAATCCCTCCTGATAAATCGTTATCTTTGTATATTTTTTTATATAAATAAAAGGTTAAATGCATATAAAAAAAACATAAACAAAAATGAAAAATTGGCAGGAGATGTAATAAAATTAGCGAATATATATATTAAAATTTTATTAATAGTTTACTTTTGTTTTATATTTTTAAAATTTCACAAAATATATAATTTTATAAAGGAGGTGTAAAAATAAACAAAATATTAACACTATAGTAATTATAGATGCTGTAGTAACAACAATCTAATAGTACAGAGGAGGAATATCATGGTAACTTTAGGTGCAATTCATTGGATTTATATCGTTTTGGTAACGGTTGTTATTGTAACGATGGCAATGCGAAGAGACACTGTTTTACCTTGTATCATCGGTCTGTTTGTTGTTGGTATGACATGGAGCGGTAGTAGGTTAAAACCATCCAGATTATGTTCAATGCCTTGATCGCTGCGGGAAATGAGTTTTTAGGTATTATAGTTGTTATATCTTTAGTTGTTGGTATGTCTAAAGCCATGTCAGAAACAGGCATAGATGCACTAATAGCTAAACCGGCAACAAAAGTAATGGTAAACGCTGATGTAGCGTTCTTTGTTACTGGTATTTCCATGTTGATTGTGTCCTGGTTTGTTTGGCCTTCTCCCGCCGTTGCTCTAATCGGTGCTTTAATTACACCGGTTGCGGTAAAGGCAGGTCTTCCTGTTATAGGGGCTGCTATTGCTATGAACCTATTCGGTCATGGGTTAGCTATGTCAAATGACTGGATTATTCAAGGAGCTCCCGGCGTAACAGCTAAAGGCGCGGGCCTGGCAGATCCGATGGTTATCATTAAATCAGGAATTCCTCTTTTCTTAGTAATGGGTGTTGTTACTATAACGATTGCTTATATTATGCTGAAAAGGGATATGAGTGCTAACAAAGATCATTATGCCCAGCAAGCGCTGAATTATACGGCTGCTACTACAGAAGTCAAGGAACCTTCAGGGGCTGCGAAGTTAATGGCAGCATTAATACCTGTTGCCTTCATTGCCGATGTAGTTGCTATGCTGATCTTAGATCTTAAAGGTGGAGATGCTACAGCATTGATCGGAGGAACTGCCTTAGTAATCATGTCTGTAATTGCTATGGTGGAATTTAAAGGCGAATCATTGGAAAAAATAACGAATTATGTGCGTGACGGTTTTGTGTTCGGTATAAGTGTATTTGCTCCTGTAATTGTAATCGGTGCTTTTTTCTTCCTAGGAGGAGAAGGTACGGCAAAAGCTATCTTGGGAGAAAATGCTACGGGCTTACTTAATGATATTGGTCTTTTCTTATCACAAAATACACCTATATCTGCGGGTCCCATATGCTTCATCCAGACAATTATAGGTGGAATCACAGGTTTGGATGGTTCAGGATTTTCCGGTCTCCCCTTAGTAGGTTCTTTGGCCCAAACTTTCGGTACGGCAATTAATGGAGATGTTGGTGTTTTAGGAGCCTTAGGTCAGCTTTCGGCAATCTGGGTTGGTGGCGGAACTATTATTCCTTGGGGAATCATACCTGTTGCTGCAATTTGTGGTGTAGAACCTATGGAATTGGCTCGTCGTAACTTTATACCAGTTATTATTGGTTTAATTGTTACTACTATCGTAGCTATGTTTATAGTTTAATTAAAAAATAAAATCATATCTGAAGTACAGCATGAAAAACAGACGGTAATTTAACCGTCTGTTTTTCATGCTGTATGCATAATTTTAAGTGACAGTTTTTAGAAGTTCTTCGTATTTACAGGAGTTATTTAAATACTAGAGAATATATTAAGGTATACGAAGGAGAGATTGCAGTGAAATATAGACGTCGCTTAAAGTACTATTTGATTAAACTATGTAGACTTAAAGATTCTCCTAAAGCCGTGGCCGGCGGATTAGCGTGGGGAGCATTTGTTCATTTTTATCCAACATTTGGCCTAGGTCCTTTAATAGCGGTGTTCATGGCCGGATTATTTAGAACTAATATTGTCGCAGCTACTGTAGGCTGGGCTATTATTATGCCTCTTTTTCCAGTGTTTTTTTATTTTAATTTTATAATAGGTGATTTCTTGATTGGGGTACCTGCTGATAATATAGTTATGGCTATACAGGGTTTTTCTCATATTAGTTTGAAAGATATCTTCTTAGTAAGTAAAGCTTTTGTTGTTGGTTCTATAGTAAATGGTATATTAGGAGTAAGTTTTATTTGGGCATCAGGTTTTTGTTTATTAAAAAAGTACAGAAAAGAAATATTATGCTTTATTTGTTGTAATATAAAAGTTAAGAAGCGGGCTTTTTAAGGTAGTTCTTCTTGAGCTTCAGGGGAAGAGTTACTTTTGGTCCATACTTTAGTACCATTACGTTTGGATCTACAAGGTTTACAAAAACTATCCAACATATTTTTTAGTTTTTTGATATGGAGCGACTTTTCCTGAGCCAGTTCAGAATATAAAATTTGTATTTCGGGAGCTTCTACTTTGGAGGCAAAAGCCTTATAATTCTTTAAAAGAGCTTCTTCATAAGTAATAGAACGTTGCAGCATTTCATTTGTTCCCATAGGAAGGTCTCCTTTCTTGGCAGATAAGGTTTTTTCTCTACGCAAAGGGATCAATTCTTTAATTGTATTCTATGATTCATATTCTTTATTTGTGCTCGTTATTGCTTTTCCGGGGGAGCTACTTCAATGGAATCCAGAGTTTGTTTGAATTGGGCACGGATACCTTTTAAATAAATTTTACGTAATTTAGCTTGTTCCGCTTTTTCTTCAGGAGTTAAACCTGAAGTTTTTTGTTTTTTAGCTAATTCATTGATACGATTAATTAATTCTTTAGTAATCATTAGTAGTTCACCTCTTCAAATTTTTTTGTATTTCTTGTCAAAAGTGTAGCAATTAGTAGTAACTTTTCTATAATGAACTAGAAGGTTTTCTTTGGGGGAATTTAATAATGGCACATGTGCGTGTGACTTTATCAAGGGATATGCTTCAGGCCTTGCTGGGTAATCTCCTTGATGTACAGTCCCCAGCCAGTGAATATGTTGTGGAAAGTGAAATAGATGGGGAAGATGAAATAACTCGCATTATTAATTTAGCAAGTGGGGATGTTTTTGAACAAACCGTTCAAAAGCAGAAAGCAAGTATTATGATAAAACCTGAATGCAAGATTTATGAGTTTCCGAAAAAATATGATGTCAGTGATGAAAATATGGATGAAAGTAGTGATGGGAAAAAACAAGAATAAATGTGTATTAAATTGGATTAAATAAAAGCGTTTCTCTGGGAAATGCTTTTTTTTTATCCGCTAGCTAACACCGCTCTGCATAGTATTGTTCACCCTTCACATTATATAGCTTATACTATCTGTGAAGCAGAAAAAAGGTGACTTTTTCATTTTATAAATAAATGACAATAATTATGAAATGTTTTTGCTTATTTTGATATAATAAGACTAGTTTTTTGAAGGAGTGAAATGATGAGGACAGTTATATTTGATTTAGATGGAACCTTACTGCCCATAGACTTTGATGGATTTCTTACAGAATACATTCAATCTATTTCAGTATTTTGTCAGGACATAATTGACCCTAAACTTTTTGTTTCAGCATTATTACAATCCATCGAAGTAATGATGAAGAATGATGGTAATAAAACTAATGAAGAAGCTTTTATGACCCATTTTTTAGATAAAACGGGTCTAGAGAAGGAAAAAGTATATCCCCTGTTAGAAGAATATTACTTAAATGAGTTCTGTAAACTGAACAAATATGTGAAGAAAAGTAGATTGAGCTCAGATATTGTTAGCACTATCTTAAAACAAGATTGGCAAATTGTATTAGCTACAAATCCTTTATTTCCCCGTTTGGCTATTGAGGAAAGAATGCGTTGGGCAGGAGTGGCGGATTTTCCGTGGCTTCATATTACAACGTATGAAAATAGCCGAGGATGTAAACCGCAACTTATCTATTATCAAGAAATCCTCGATAAGTTAGGCTTGCATCCGGAGAAGTGTTGGATGATTGGCAATGATACAGAGGAAGATATGGTTGCCGCTGATTTGGGCATTTCTACATATTTAATTACGGATTATTTAATTGATAAAGGAAAAAGAGAGATTAAGCCCCATGGAAGAGGGACACTGCAGGAGTTTGCCCAATTTGTATCAAAAGGTAAATTAGCAGCACTTTAATTAATAGTGAGGAGGAGGTTTTTTGGCAAAATGTAGTTTTTGTAATAAAAAAAGTACAGATATTTGTGGTATCTGTGAAAGACCCATGTGTGAAGATCATAAGCACCCGGTAAACCGCTGGCATAATGCTTTTCATGCTAGATTTATTTGTGAAAGCTGTTACCAAGCCAAAGAAAAGCGAAGAAAGATAGTTCTTATTCCCATCCTTATTTTGAGTGCCATAGCAATAGCCTCCACCATGGATATAACCTGGGGATTAAAAGAAGTATCTATGTGGTCTTATTTTCTTGCTTTGGCTGATCTGGCCTTAGGTATTTTTGCAGTTGCTTTATTCTATAATATTATAGCCCGCACCGAAAAGAGAATGATGTGGTTTAAACGCACTATACCTATAGTAGTGGTGTGGCTCATAATATATGGAATTACCCGAATACTAAGTTAAGTGGGGTGTTAAGCTTGTCAAGGGAAGTAGGATTGTATCACTGCGAGGAATACAATGCAACTAAAATTCAAGGCATTCTGGAAGAGGCTTTTAATGCTAACCCCCAGTGGTTAGAAGGGATTACCTCGGGATGCCGGGTTTACTTAAAACTTAATTTATTAATGAAAAAGAAACCTGAAGATGCAGTAACTACCCATCCTGCCTTAGTTGAAGCCCTGGTAAGAATATTGCAGGGTAGAGGAGCACAAGTTACAATAGGCGATAGTCCGGGAGGGCCCTATTTACCGGGACGTTTAAAAAGTATTTACAGAACTTGTGGTATGGAAGAGGTAGCTTTAAAAACCGGAGCTGCTTTAAATTATGATGTATCTGAAACATTAGTACATTTTCCGGAAGGAAAAGTTTCTAAAGCTTTTTATCTTACTTCAGCCACTACTAAAGCAGATAAGATTATAGCTCTTCCCAAATTAAAAACTCATATGATGACGAAATATACTGGGGCAGTAAAAAATCTTTTTGGAACAATTCCCGGAATGAGAAAAGCAGATTATCACCTAAAAATGACGAATGTGGAAGATTTTTGCGATATGTTAGTAGATTTAAATTTATGTGTTAAACCTGCTCTACATATTATGGATGCTGTAGTAGGGATGGAAGGTAACGGCCCTTCAGGAGGCACGCCCAGAAATGTGGGAGCATTGCTGATCAGTTCAGATCCCTTTGCTTTAGATGTAGCGGCTATGTCTTTAGTGAAAATAAATCCCCAGTCTGTTCCCACAGTTACAAGGGGAGTGGCTCGGGGCAGGGTAGGGCAGATACAGGATATAATAATCCAAGGAAGTGACCTAAACTCTTGGGATATAAAGCCCTTCATAGCACCTAAATTAAGCGGTCATGTCAGATTTGAACGCATCCCCGAATTTATAACACGTTTTATTCGACCAAAACCCGTCTTTATAGAGGAGAAATGCAAAAGCTGTGGTGATTGTGTTACAAACTGTCCTCCTGGGGCTTTAACTCTAGTGAAAGGCTATCCGGTGATAGATTTAAATAAATGTATCAGATGCTTCTGTTGTCAGGAGTTATGCCCCCAACAGGCTATTATTATTAGAAGAAACCCTATCGGAAAATTGATGGAAAGATAAGAGAGGATGATTTAACGGGTGTTTATTGGCGCACATATTTCCATTGCTAAAGGCTTAAAAGCTGCTGTAAAAACCGCGGAAAAAATGGGAGGCAACACACTTCAGTTTTTTACGAGAAACCCCCGGGGCGGAAAAGCTAAAAAATTAGATTTACGAGATATTGAAGCTGCTCATACTTTAATGCAGGAATATAATTTTGGGCCCTTAGTGGGACATGCTCCTTATACTTTTAATTTGGCTTCTACTAAACCCTCCGTGCGAGAATTTAGTTTAAATACTATCAAAGATGATTTAGAGCGCATCAAACAAATGGGCGTACCATATTTAGTACTTCATGTAGGAAGTCATGGTGGCCAGGGAGAAGAAAAAGGACTAAGTCTGGTGGCGCAAGGATTAAGGGAAATATTAAGTACAATTCCTAATGAAGTATATTTACTTTTAGAAGGCATGGCAGGCTCCGGTTCGGAATTAGGTTATACTTTTGAACACCTGCAAAGTCTGATTAAAGCATGTGAGGAGCATCCCCAACTGGGAATATGTTTGGATACCTGTCATTTAACAGGTGCAGGCTACGATTTACAAGATCTTGCAGCAGTTAAAAAGGGATTTGCAGAAAAAATTGGTCTGGAAAGATTAAAAGTTCTGCACTTGAATGATTCCAAATTTCCTGTAGCTTCTCGCAAGGATCGACATGAGAAATTAGGAGAAGGTTTTGTGGGTTTAGATGTTATCAAAAACATTGTTAGGGATGGAGATATGCAAAAAATACCTCTTATTCTGGAGACCCCTAATGATGATCAGGGTTATGCCAGAGAAATATCGCTGGTGAAAGAAATGATTTCCTAAGCCTTCTTGCCAAGATAAGCCTATTCAAGTATACTTATATGTGAAAAATTAACATTAGATCAATTAGGTGCCTTATTTAAGGAGAATAGGGAATGGGGTGAAAATCCCCAGCGGACCCACCACTGTTACTGAGGAGCTGCTGCATGCATGGAGGTTGCAAGTCACTGATCTAAAGCGGGTAAAGCTTTAATCTCGGGAAGACTGCAGTAAGTAATGATTCAGAGCCAGGAGACCTGCCTGATTTGATTATTGAAATGGATGAAGGCAAAATCCACGGTTTAATTACCGTGGATTTTTTAATTTAAGGATTCTTACTTAAATAAGAGGAGTGAAGAAAAATGCAAGGATTATTGGAAAAAACGGTACAAAAAATTAGTCCTATAAACCGGGAAGCTGTAGAGAAAGCTAAGGAAAGACAAGATGGTTTGTTAAAGCCCCCGGGAAGTCTGGGGAAACTGGAAGATCTTTCCCTAAAACTGGCCGGCATTTATGGAGACCCTAAGCCTCAAGTGCAGAAGAAAGCTATAGTATTGATGGCCGCTGATAATGGTGTTTATGAAGAAGGATACAACAGCTTTCCCCAAGAAATAACAAAGAGTTTAGTAGAATTAGCGGGACCGGGTTTAATCGGGGTAGCTGTTTTATCCCGGCATGTAGACAGTAAATTGGTAGTTGTTGATATAGGTATTAAAGGAGAGGTCAAAGGAGAACATATTCTTCCTAAAAAGATAAGGCAGGGAACCGCCAATATTGCTAAAGGACCTGCTATGTCCAGAGAAGAAGCAATCAAAGCAGTGGAAACGGGTATAGAAGTTACAAATTCCCTTATTGACGAGGGTATCGGTCTATTAGGTACAGGAGAAGCAGGGATCTGTAATACAACTACTACGGCCGCTGTAATTTCAGCTCTTACAGGTATAGAACCTGAACAGGTTGTAGGAATGGGTACCGGTGGAGATGAACAGGCATATCAGAAAAAGCTTCAAGTTGTTAAAGATGCTTTAGCACTTAATAAGCCTAATCCTAAAGATCCCATAGATGTTTTAACTAAGGTAGGTGGATTGGATATTGCCGGTTTGGTAGGCTGCTATTTAGCGGCAGCGGCCAGGAAAAAGCCCATAGTAATTGATGGGTTTATTGCAGGGGGAGCCGCCCTTTGTGCCCTTAAAATAAATCCTTTAGTAAAGGATTATATGATTCCCTCCCATTTATCTAAAGAAAAAGGAGCCCAGGTCCTTTTGGATGCTCTAGATATGGAGCCTATGCTTTTGATGAATATGAGATTGGGAGAAGGAACAGGAGCCGCCTTAACTTTTAATATTATTGATGGTGCATGTAAAATTATTAATGAGATGGGTTCTTTTGCTGATTTAGAATAAATCATTAGCCTAATTAAGAAAGTAGAAGGGACTGTTACACAAGGAACTGCTTTCCTCAAGGTAGACAAGGTGGTAGAGATCCACTACCGAAAGGAGAGGAGCTTAAGGGACTGAATTGTCTAAGTGTAACAGTCCTTTTTATATTTTAAATTATAAAAAGTTCATTAAGGTTCATTCTCATGAAAAATGATTGTGAAATATTTGACAAACTGACCAACTAGGATTATATTGTGAATAGAAGAACTTTTTTTAGGAGGGGTACTAGTGGAAGTTACCGTATGTGTAGGAAGTTCCTGCCATTTAAAAGGTGCTGCGGGTGTTGTGAAAAAATTTCAGGAAATGGCAGAACAATATCCTATATATAATATAAATCTAGGCGGCAGCTTTTGTCAGAATAGATGCAGAGAAGGCGTAATAGTTGCTATAGACGGAATTATTTATACAAGAGTTAAACCGGAAGAAATCCCTCAACTATTGGAAAAACACATGAAGGGGGAACAGCTAAGTGACTAGTGTTATCAGGACAAAACATGCAGAATGTAAAGATTGTTATCGCTGTTTACGTGTTTGTCCCGTTAAAGCCATTAGCTTTACTACAGAAACACAGGCGATGATTAATGACGAAAGATGTATCATGTGCGGCCGCTGTGTTGTGGAATGTCCTCAAAATGCTAAAATTGTGCAAAATGAAGTTTATAAAGTTAAGGATTTTCTATATAATAAGCAGAAAACAGTGTTAAGTTTAGCCCCTAGTTTCCCGGCGAGTTTTGTGGAAGATGGGGGGCAGGTTATAGATGCATTAATGTCCTTAGGTTTTACCGCAGTGGAAGAAACGGCCATAGGTGCTGTTTTTACTACAGAAGCTTATAAAAAAATATTGCGGGAAAATACAGAAGATAAAACCTACTTATCTTCTTGTTGTCCTGTTGTAGTTAATTTAATAGAAAAGTATTATCCTGACCTGAAAAAGAATGTTTTGCCCGTGATTTCCCCTATGGTTGCCCATGCTCGCTATATAAAAGAAAAGTACGGAGAGGAAACCAAGGTTGTATTTGCAGGACCTTGTATTGCTAAGCTTAAAGAAGCGGAAGAGAACGGTGTGGATGTGGCTGTCACCTTTAAACAGCTGAAGGATATTATGCCTCCTATAGAGCAGAAAGAGAATAAACAGTCAAATAAAAAATATGATTTGAAAACGAGAATGTTCCCTGTACATCATGGTGTTACCTTTGCTATGCGTGGACAATGGGGATTAGATGAAGATTATTGGTGTGTAGAAGGTATTAGACAGTGTAGAGAAGTTTTAGAAGCATTAAGAAACAATGATATAAAACCTAAATTTATAGAGTTAATGGCTTGCGAAGGAGGTTGTGTGGGTGGACCGGCTGTAGATTCACCCTATTCCTTATTTAGGCGCAAGCAGAAAGTAATGGAATATTATCATCAAAGCGATCAACAAGTGGAACTGGAAAAACCCCAAGCTTCTTTTTCCATGACCAAGAAATTCACAGGTCAAGCTGTTAAGGAAAAAGAATTTTCCGAGGAAGAAATTCGCAAAGTGCTCTTTAAAATGGGGAAAATCACCCCGGGAGATGAAAGAAATTGTGAAGGATGTGGGTATAAGAGTTGCCGAGAAAAGGCTATTGCGGTATTATCAGGGTTAGCTGTTCCGGAAATGTGTATCCCTTACATGAAAGCTAGGGCGGAATCTTTTGCTAATACCATCGTAAAAAATACCCCTAATGCTATACTTGTTGTTGATAAAGATCTAAAAGTTGTTGATTTTAATCCCTCGGCAGAAAGAATTTTTAAGCATATCCCCTTTAAAAAAGGAATAGCTTTACAAGATTATATAAATGTAGATAATTATTTGGCTGTGTTACACGGTCATCAAATCATCAGTGGCGTTAAAATCATTTATCCTGAGTGGGGATTGGTAACACGAGAAATCATAACCCCTTTAGGAAAAGATGATATGGTTATGGCTATTATAACTGACCTTACTCAAACAGAAGAAAATCTTATTCATGTCCAGAAGATGAAAGAAGATGTAACTGTTAAGGCCAAGGAGGTTATTCATAGGCAAATGATGGTAGCCCAAACAATCGCAGGTTTGTTAGGGGAAACTACGGCCGAAACCAAGGCCACATTATTAGAGTTATGTAAGCAGTTGGAGTGTGAAAAACTTTGAAATGGGCATTAGATATCGGTATCGCCAGTATAGCTAAGCTAGGAGAAGAGTTGTGCGGCGATGCTGTAGAAATATTAAAAAATGATAATTCAACAATAGTTGTTGTTTCAGATGGGTTAGGTAGTGGTGTAAAAGCCAATATTTTGGCAACACTGACTAGCAAAATAGCCGCTAACCTGTTAAGTAAAGGTGTAGTAATGAAGGACGTGGTAGATACCATTACTGCCACCTTACCAATTTGTCAAATTAGGCAAATTGCTTATTCAACCTTTACTATTGTACAAATATTTGATGATGGGCAGGCTTATCTTGCACAGTTTGATAATCCTAATGCTCTCTTCATCAGAAATAATGAGGTAACAAAAGTTTTAGGAACAGTGAAAGAAGTTTCCGAGAGAACTATTAAGGAAAAAAGCCTAGTATTTGAGGAAGGCGATATCCTAATAGTCGTAAGTGACGGTGTAACCCATGCCGGCATTGGGGCTTTAAAGCCTTTAGGTTTGGGAGAAGAAGGTCTTATAGAATTAATTAAGACTAGGATAAATCTAACGGGAACATCCCAGGACATAGCGGAGCAGGTAAAAGAGTATTGTGAGATATACAGTGCCATGGAACCGGGGGATGATATCACTGTGGTTGTTCTGAAACTGCGCAAACCTGTGAGGGGGGTCATATTAAGCGGTCCACCTCTTTCCAAAGGAGAAGATGTTCGAATTGTTGAGGAATTTTTTACAGGCAATAGGCGCAGGGCTATATGTGGGGGTACTACTGCTAATATTGTGGCAAGGGAGAAAAATTTAAAACTTCATATCATTCCCGATTACTGTGATACTTCCTTACCGCCTACAGCTAGTATGCCGGGGATAGATCTAGTTACAGAAGGCATTTTAACCTTAACAAGAGCTGTAGAATTATTAGAAGGAGGAAAATTACAGTTAAAGGATATTAAAAATAAAGAGGATGGTGCAAGCCAGCTTTTAAAGTGGTTATTGCAGTGTGATGAGATCGATCTAATGGTAGGGTTACGCGTTAATCCTGCTCATTTAACTCCTGATTTACCGTTTCACCTGGGGCAGAGGTCTTCTCTGTTGCAGCATTTACGTGAATTACTTGTGGCCAGAGGTAAAAAAGTGACAATAAAGTGGTTTTAAAGGAGGAGACACTTGATGAAAAAAGTGCGTATTGAACTGTGTGTAGGAACTTCCTGTCACATGTTAGGTTCAGCAGATCTATCTTTAGTCGTGGATTTATTGCAACAGGAATATGAGGAACAAGTAGAGGTAGGATATTGCACATGTTTAGGTGCATGTGCTAAGGGCCCCAATGTAAAAGTAAACGGAAAAGTACTTAGCGAAGTTACACCAGAGAAACTCAAAACAGAAGTAGTAAATATTTTATCAGCCTAAGTAAATGATAAATATTTCTCTTTTCTTTTATTATATTTTTGAAAAGGAGTAATATTATGAACCATGTTAGTGAAATAACTAAAATACGGAGACGTGTTTTAATAGAAGTGGCCAGATTGCAATGGGAAAATAGATTATTGAAGGATATTGATGATTTACCGGAAAAACTGGTACAACAGCATGATCAACGTTATCGCTGCTGTGAGTATAAAGAAAAGGCTATTTATGCAGAAAGAATAAAATTAGCTATGGGTTTAACTTTAAAGGAAGAGTATCATAAAAAACCTTTAAGCGAATTGGCAAAAAAAGCTTTGGAGTTTCCTGTCGGGCCGGATTATCAGGTGGAAGTTATAGATATAGCATGCGATAGTTGTCCTATTAATAAATTTTTTGTCTCCAACGCCTGTCGAAACTGTCTAATTCACTCCTGTCAACAAGTTTGTCCCAGGGGAGCAATTTCCATAGTGCAAAATCAGGCCTACATTGATCAAAATAAGTGCGTAGAATGTGGATTATGTAAAAAATCCTGCCGGTTTGGGGCTATCTTGGAAATTCATCGGCCGTGCGAACAGGCCTGCGGAGTAGGGGCCATCAAATCTGGAGAAAATCGCATATCCAATATTGATCACAATAAATGTGTAGATTGTGGAGCATGTATTACAAGCTGTCCCTTTGGAGCTATCTCTGATAGAGCGCAAATCTTAAAGACTATTAATATGCTACAAACTAATGAAAAAGTTGTAGCCTTAGTAGCTCCTGCTATAGTAGGACAATTTGGTAGAAAAGTATCTTTAAACGCCATCATTGAAGCTCTACAAAAAATGGGCTTTTCTCAGGTAGTAGAAGTGGCTTTGGGTGCAGATTTGGTAGCAGTGGCTGAAGGAGCGGAATTTTTGCGCCGGGTACCTCATGAAATTGAGTATCTAACATCTTCCTGTTGCCCTGCCTTTGTTAAATTAATTGAAAAGCATCATCCCAATATCAAAGAAAATATGTCTACCTATGTAAGCCCCATGCTGGCCGCCGCTAATCTGCTGAAAGAACAGGACCCTAATACAAAAGTAGTATTTATTGGTCCTTGTGTTGCTAAGAAAGGCGAGGCTATGCACGATGAAGGGGTCGATACGGTTATTACTTTTGAAGAGTTAGCAGCTCTATTAGTAGCCAAAGGTATAAATGTCTCAGAATTTGATGGGGCAGGAATAGAAACTAAGGATGCCTCTGCTTTGGGGCAAGGTTTTGCTTCTACAGGCGGTGTATCTATGGCTTTATTAAACTCCTTGCCTAAAGATAAACAAGATGAACTTAATTATATCAAGGCAGAGGGTGTTCATCAGTGTAATGAAGAGTTAAACAATTTCGAGAAAAATCTAGAAAAGGCTAATTACTTGGAAGGTATGGCTTGCGAAGGCGGATGTTTAGGAGGCCCGGGTACCTTATCAGATCAACGAATAACCAGCCGCTTGCTTAAAGATTTATGTAGAGATAATGAAGTTAAGCAGCCTTTAGATAATCCGGTAGTCCAAGAAGTACTAGTACGTCATCCCCGTTATTTGCACAGAAATAAAGATTAGAGAGAGGTGAATAATATGCCATTACGTTCCGGCCCTCTTATAGTTCCGGCAGCAGTAATGAAAAGACTGCCTATGTACTACAGATATTTGCATGCCTTGGTTGAGGAAGGTGTGGAACGGCTTTCTTCCCAAGAATTAAGTGGGCGCATGGGTATATCATCTTCTCAGCTCAGACAAGACCTCAATTGTTTTGGTGAATTTGGTCAACAAGGTTATGGGTATCGCATAGCCGATTTATATCAAGCTATGTGTCAGATATTAGGTGTAGAAAAGAGATATAAAGCGGTATTAGTCGGTGTAGGGAATTTAGGTAAAGCTCTTATTAATTACGAAGGCTTTCGTAGACGAGGACTTGTCGTGATAGGATTGTTTGATAGTGATGAAAATATAATTGGACAAGAAATAAATGGCCTTACAGTTAACAATATTAGAAAACTGGGGGAATTTATAAAACAAGAACAGGTGGAGGTTGGTGTCATTACTACTCCCGCCAAGGCTGCCCAAGAGGTAGCTGATATCCTGGCTGCCGGGGGAGTTAAAGGTATCTGGAATTTTGCTCCCCAGCCCATCACTGCATCCCCGGAAATCATCGTAGAAAACACTCATATTGGAGACGGCCTCTTGAATTTGTTCTATAAATTAAAGGAAAAATAAAATATAATATGTTAATATGATGTTGGCAATGAGTTGCCAACATCTTGCTTTTTTAGGGTTTTATTTTGTGAGGAGGTTAAAAGCTTGAAGCGATTCCTTAAATTAATAAGCACTACGATTATTCTTTTAGTACTGCTTATTGCTTTTCTTTATTATGGCTTGCCTAAATTAAGGAGACAGCAGGTAGTAGTTGTTCCTTTAGATAGCCGTCCCGTAAATACACAATACTTAGAAATATTAGGGAATATGGCAAATGCCGATGTTTTATTGCCCCCTGATGATTATCTTGATTTGTATACTAAACCTGCTCAAACAGCAAAAATAATGGGTTGGATGTTGGAAAATTCCCAAGTAAACAAATTTGTCATCTCAGCTAATGAACTGTTTAATGGAGGCTTGATTGCCTCCAGAGAGGGAAGGTCTTATTTAAATCAGGCTAAGCAAGAACAAAACTTCAAAACCTTTCTCCTAGAAAATAAAAAGAAGGAGATTGCTGTATTGTATGTTTTACCCCGCCATTTACCCAGCCAATTTACCCGGTTATGGGAGTTTACTAAAGACTTGACTTCCTGGGCAGAGCTTCAGGACAAGTTAGCTTATGTTAGGGAAGCAGAGGCCAGGGACGAAAAAGAGATTTTTAATAAAACTAAATTGCAAGAGGAGATAGCTGTTCTGGAAGAGGTTATTCCTCCAGACATCTTAGAGGAATATGAAAATCTATATTTATATGCTGAGGAAAGAGTGAACTACTTGTTAAACCTTGCGGAGGAAGGTTTGATTGATGAGCTGGTTATAGGTCTTGATGATACAGCTCCTTATGGGTTAAATATTAAATTATATAGACAGCTGGAAGAAAGCATTGGGGGGGAAAATCCCAGTCAAAATGTAAGATTGCTCCATGGCGCTGATGATCTGACTATGCTGATGCTGGCTAAAATGTTAGGAGATAAAGAAAGCAATCCTGGTTTTGATATCACTTATCTTACTAACCAGGATGCAGAACGGATTTTTCCTTATGAAGGGATTCCCTTGCAAGAAATGATTACAGAAAGGATCGATTATCTGCAGGGTTCTTTTGCTGGTGAGGGGGCCATTCAATTAGTTATCCACAGCCAACCAGCTGATAAAAAGTCAGCCCAAGAGGTGGCCGGAAAAATTAGAGCTATGAGAGAAGAAGATAATATTATTGCTTTGGCGGATATAGCCTACACAAATAGAGGAGATAAAGATTTATTAGCATATCTGGGAAAAGAAAAGATTTATGATTATGTAGATTCCTATGCTGGTTGGAATACGGCAGGAAATAGTATTGGTACGGTATTAGCTCATAGTGTGTTACTAGAAGACTTACAACAGCGTTGGGGAGAAAAGAAAAAATGCTGGTACCATCACAAGATGTTCCAGCATTTAAGGATATTAGATGATTATATTTATCAAGCAAAACTGCGTGCCTATTTTAATAAATGGGCACAAGCAGTACAATTGAATCCCTATAATTTCGGGGATAGATGGCAGGAGGCAAATAAGAAAATTGAAGAATTGCTCCAGGAGGAAAATAGCCAGCTTGAAGTATTAGATCATAAAATGGTTTTTCCATGGCCCCGATCTTTCGAAATTAAAGTTGAGTTCAAGGATTATGAAGAGGGAGAACGGAATCCTTCGCCCAAGACTTCATAGACACTGTTAACAATGATAAAAGCTTGAGGATCTAAGTCCCGTACCATTCTTTTCAAGCGTAAAAGCTGGTATTTGCTGACAACAACATAGACCATTTCTTTCTCTTGACCGGTATAGGCTCCTTCCCCCTTAATAATAGTGGCACCCCGATCCAGTTCTTTAATAATTAGGTCCGTAATATCTTGCCTATGTTGGGAGATGATAGTGACGGCCTTAGCATCTTCAAATCCTTCTAAGATACGATCTATAATGCGGCTGAAGATAAAGAGAGCAACCAATGTGTATAAAGTCTTTTCTAAACCGAATAAAAGGGCCACTAGGGCGAGAACAAAAAGGTCAAAGGTAAAGAATACTACCCCCATGCTGATACCTTTATAGTCGTGAATTAAGCGGGCTATAATATCAACACCACCTGTAGTAGCACCTGAGTAGATAACGATACCTATTCCCAGACCCGAAAAAACTCCGCCATAAAGGGCCGCTAGTAAGAGATCGTTAGTTTTTAAAGCAAAACCTTGTGTTAGATCGATGGCGACAGAAACTGCAATTATAGCTAAAAGAGTTTTGTATGTAAAAGCAGGGCCTAATTTTCGCCACCCTAGTATTATTAAGGGAACATTTAAAACTAAAAGGATGATGCCTACCGGCCAACCTGATAGATAATGTATTATTAAAGCCAGGCCGGTAAATCCTCCCTCGGCTAGGCCATTTGCTATTATAAAACCATTAAGACCAAAAGCAAAAATCAATGAGCCCAAAATAATTCCTGCATAAGATAAAAAACGTTTCACTGCAATCCCCCCCTAGAACAAAAGTATTATAAATTATGCTAATATCATGTCACATCTTTATACTAAAAATCAATAAAAAACTTACTAAAGCATATTTTTTACTAGATGTTGTTATATAACACCAAATAAAATTACAGACTGTACCAAAAAAGAATGGCAAAAAAGTCTTGAAGGATAAAAAATTATAGCCTATACTAGAGTTTAACATTCAAAGGGAGGATTAAATATGACATACTGGAATAAGCATTATGAATGCATGCCTCGTGAAGAGTTAGAAAAACTGCAGTTGGATCGATTGAAGAAAACTGTGGAACGAGTTTATTATAATGTACCTTTTTATCGGCAAAAGTTTCAAGAAGTAGGTTTAGTACCCGAAGATATACATTCCTTGGATGATTTAAAAAAATTGCCCTTTACTACAAAACAGGAGTTAAGGGATAATTATCCCTTTGGTATGATTGCTGCTCCTATGTCGGAGATCGTGCGTCTTCATGCTTCTTCAGGAACAACAGGGAAACCCACAGTTGTAGCTTATACACGTTCTGATATAAATATTTGGTCAGAAATACTGGCACGTACCTTAACTTGTGGAGGAACAACTAAGAATTCTGTTATACAAATAGCATATGGCTATGGACTTTTTACAGGGGGTTTAGGTATTCATTATGGGGCTGAAAGGGTAGGGGCCTCAGTTATTCCCATTTCAGGGGGAAATACTCAGCGTCAGCTGATGTTGATGGAGGACTTTGGAACTACAGTATTAGCTTGCACACCTTCCTACGCTATATACTTAGCGGAAGCTTTAGAAAAATCAGGAAGGGATAGAAGTAAATTTAAATTGAAGTATGGTATTTTTGGCGCGGAACCTTGGTCAGAAAAAATGCGCAGCAGAATCGAAAAAAGTTTAAATATTAGCGCTATTGATATCTATGGGTTATCTGAAGTGATCGGACCTGGGGTGGCCAGTGAATGTCAGGAGAAAAAAGGTTTGCATATTTTTGAAGATCATTTTATTCCGGAAATTATTGATCCAGAAACAGGAGAAACTTTACCTATGGGAGAAAAAGGAGAATTAGTCTTTACAACTATAACCAAGGAAGGCTTCCCTGTAATTCGCTACCGTACCAGAGATATCACCTATCTTACCAAAGAACCTTGTGCTTGTGGACGTACTCATATTCGCATGCATAGAGTAATGGGAAGAACTGATGATATGTTAGTAATTAGAGGAGTAAACGTATTTCCTTCCCAGATTGAATCGGTTCTTCTAGATATGGGTGAGACCAATCCACATTATCTGTTAATCGTTGATAGGAATGGAAGCCTGGACGAGCTGGAGGTTCAGGTGGAGATATCCGAAGCTATGTTTAATGATAAAGTTAAAGGCTTGGAAGGCTTAGAGAAAAAAATACAAAGCAAAATTTTATCAAATTTAGGAATATCTGCTAAGATTAGATTGGTAGAACCCAATTCTATTCCTCGCAGTGAGGGGAAAGCAAAACGAGTTATAGATCGGAGAAATATTTAAGGGGGATTAAAATGATTAAGCAGATTTCGTTGTTTTTAGAAAACAAAAAAGGGCGTTTAGCTCATGTTTGTCGAGTGTTAGGTAAAGCAGATATAAATATTAGGGCTTTATCAATTGCCGATACTACCGATTTTGGCGTATTGCGCTTGATAGTAAATGATCCCCGGAAAGCCTATGATATTTTAAAAGAAAATGGTTTTGCCGTAAGTATAACCAATGTATTAGCTATTGAGGTTGCTGATATACCGGGTGGCCTGTCTTGTGCTTTAGATAAATTGGAATTAGCCGGTGTCAATGTAGAATATATGTATGCTTTTATTGGTACAACTTCTCAGGATGCTTTGGTAATAATAAGAGTAGAAAATCCGGAAACTGCTATTGAATATGTGGAAAAAGCAGGCATAAAAGTAGTACAGGAAGATGAAATATATTCACTGTAGTCAGGGATTAAATATCTTGACTGAGGAGGAATTTTGTTGCAATGAATATTGACCCCATTGCTTTTAGTGTAGGGCCCTTTACTGTACGATGGTATGGTATTTTAATAGCATCCGCTATTGTAATCGGTACGTTTTTGGCTCTGCGGGAAGCGAAAAGAAAGGGCTTAGACCCTGATTTATTTCTTAATTTGATTATTTTTTGTGTGCCTGCAGCATTTATTGGTGCTAGAATCTATTACGTGATATTTAATTGGGGTTACTATAGTCGTTATCCCGCAGAAATTCCTGCCGTTTGGCATGGTGGCCTGGCTATACACGGTGGTTTAATTGGCGCGATAATAGTTGGTTATTTTCTTACGAAAAAATATACCATCAATATTTGGCAGGCGTTAGATATTGCTGCCCCCAGCATTATCTTGGGGCAAGCCATAGGACGTTGGGGAAATTTCTTTAATCAGGAGGCTTATGGCTATCAAGTCGACCCAGACAGGATTCCTTGGGCCATGTATATTGATGGAGCCTATCGTCATCCTACTTTTCTTTATGAATCCTTGTGGGATTTAGCCGTGTTTTTCTTTTTGTTATGGTTGAGAAGAAGGAAGAATTTACAGCAGGGAGATGTCATCTTAAGTTACGCCCTGCTCTATTCCATAGGACGTTTCTTTGTAGAAGGCTTTCGAACGGATAGTTTGATGCTTACTTCTAATTTACGGGTGGCCCAGGTTCTTAGTGTAGTGGTAATAGTAGGAGCTGCAGGATTGCTGTATTATCGTCATAGAAAATTACATACCTAGTTAATTTTAAGGCTGGTGGAAAAACGCCAGTCTTTTCTTTTAGTTGTCATAATTTTGTCTCCTCAAAATATTATTTAATAGTAATGAATAGAAGAGGGGAGAGGAATAAAAGTGAGAAAACTAGGTATCATGTTGATATTAATCTTGGTAGCAACTTCAGTATTTTCCGGATGTGTTGTTAAGGACAAAATAACATCTTTAAAAGAAAGTTTTAATAAAGATGAGCAAGAGCTACAAGAAACAGGAGATACCCCCACAGTTATTATTGAGACTCCTGAAAACATTGAAACAACACCGGTTGCTACCACTGAAACAAAAGTAATATCTCTGTTTTTTGTTAATGCCGATAATAAATTGGTAGCGGAAGAAAGAAGTATAACCAAGGTCGAAGGTATTGCCCGGGCTACAATGGTAGAATTATTAAAGGGACCAACGAAGAATGATTTAAAGGCAGCTGTTCCCACAACGACTAAGCTCTTAGATATAAATGTGAGACCTGATGGTTTAGCTATTGTAGACTTTAGCAATGAATTGATTAAGGATTTAAGTGCATCCCAATCTGCTGAGGAACTGGCAGTATTTTCAATTGTAAATACATTGACACAATTTCCAACTGTTGATAAAGTAGAATTACGAGTTGATGGTAGAAAAGTAGATACCTTATTAGGGTATGTTAATATTGATGATAATTTGGTGAGTAATACAAGCTTGCTTAAATAAGCGCCTGTACGGGCGCGTTTTTTTTCCACTATTTTCTACCAAATATTTAGAGGAGATTTGTCGACTGTAAGAGAATATTGATACAGTTAAACAAAATTTTTTGTAAAAGGAGGTGAAATGGTGAAGTATGTACACCTGAAAAGGTGGTTCCTTTGTTTGTTTATTTTGATGTTAATCAGTATACCCGTTTGGGCAGGAGAAGAAGGTGTAGTAACTGGCAGTGTAGTTAATATACGTCAAGGTTCTAGCTTAGCACATCAAGTTGTCACTCAGGTTAAAGCTGGACAAACTGTAGCAGTTTTGGATAAGCAGGGAGATTGGCTGTACATACAATTAACTAGTGGACAAAAAGGGTGGATACATAGTGATTATGTGGATATTAGTCCCACTTCTGGTAAAAAGGTAATTGTAAACGGTTCAATTGTTAATCTACGCCAAGGACCCGGCACAAATTATTCTAGGGCTGGACAGGTCAGTAATGGTACAGAACTTGTAGTGTTGGCGGAAAAAGATGGCTGGTATAAGATCCAGTCCCCCCAAGGTGGACAAGCCTGGATAGCTGGGTGGCTTGCCCAAGAAATTAACTCAGTTCCAGCTCCTTCTACAGAACAGCAATTTGTAATAATAAACACAAATGTTGTTAATGTGAGAAGTGGACCAGGAACAAATCATGCCGTTGTTACTAAGATTGGGCTTAATGAGAGACATCCGATCCTGACCCAACAGAATGGTTGGTATAAAATACAGGTAGGGAACCAGCAAGGATGGGTTTTGGGTGAATTAGTTCGATTATCTTCTGAAGGATCTGATAATCTTACACCACCCAGTAAAAACGAAAATAATGATACCGGTGCTTCAGATCAGGAATCCTATGAAAAAAAGGTAATCGTTACTGGGAATGTAGTTAATGTTAGACAGTCAGGGGATATGGGAGCTCCCGTAATAGCTAAAGTCTATGCAGGGCAACAGCTTTCTACCCTCAACAAAAAGGGAGATTGGCTTCAAATTCAACTTGCCAGCGGACAGACAGGATGGATAGCCAGTTGGCTAATAATGCCTGTTCCGGGAGAGCTTCCGGATCTTCCTTCCCGTGGTGGTCAGGAAAGAGAAGTGTTATCTGCACCCCTGGCCGATGGAAAGACTTTTAGAATTATGGACTTAGCTGGAAGGCCCATACTGGTTTTAGAAGGCTGGTCTAAAAACGAATACCTGATTAAAAATACAGATGTTTCTTCCTTGATGCTGGAATTGAAAGGACCTAGTACTATCAAGTATCAAGGAAAATTATCCAAAGTGGGGATATCAGATATTAATATTTACCCCAAAAATAATAAATCTATGGTGGAACTCACCTTAACTTTTCCTCCTGTAGTTAATGTATCCAGTGATAAAAACTCTACAAGAATTGAACTGGCTGCTAATCAGAGTAATCCTATAGGTGGAGATGGCAGTTTAAGGGGTAAAGTCATCGTAATAGATCCGGGACATGCCGAGATTATACCGGGAGGGTTAAAACCCGGCGCCGTAGGTAGTATGACAGGTTTAAAAGAAAAGGATGTTAATTTAAGCATCTCTTTAAAGCTGAAGAGTATGTTGGAAGGAGCCGGCGCTAGAGTTGTCATGACTCATACGGGGAGTACTTATCTCTCCCTTACGCAAAGGGCCGAAGTTGCTAATAACATTAATGCAGATATTTTTGTCAGCGTCCACGCTAATTCTAATGATAGTCCTTATATAGCAGGACATTCAGTATATTTCTATGCTCCTTGGAACAACCCCTTGTTATTTGTACAGAGAGCTCAACGGGAAAAGTTGGCCACTCTGGTACAGAGGGAATTAGTAAAAGCTGGAGGAAGAAGGGACATAGGAGTATTAGATAATAAGGCCTTTGTTGTATTAAGAGATACAAGAGTTCCTTCCATACTCGTAGAGACAGCTTTTCTCTCCAATGCTGAGGAAGAAAGATTACTAGGAGATGATACATATCGCCAGCAGTTGGCTTATGGCATTTTCAATGGGATTAAAGCATATTTTAGGTAAAGTGAAATAAAGAAATTCCCGTCTCTTAGTAGACGGGAATTTTTATTGGTTAACTTTATTTGGCATGATATACTTAATACTAGTTTTACTATTATTAGGACAGGAGAATGATAGATATGTGGATCGCTTTAGGAAACTATTTATTTATCTTTTTTGCTCGTATCTGTGATGTATCATTAATGACTCTACGAACTTTAATGATTGTTAGGGGTCAGAGGGTATATGCCGCAGTTATAGGATTTTTCGAGGCAGTGATTTACATAGTTGCTTTAAATAAGATATTTACAGACTTAGATAATCCCTTAAACTTACTGTTTTATGCTGGAGGCTTTGCTGCAGGTAACTATGTGGGAAGCTTTTTAGAAGAAAAGTTAGCGGTGGGAGTATTAACAGTCCAAGTTATTACCATGAAAGCTCCTTTAGACTTAACAAAGAAGTTGAGAAAAAAGGGTTTTGGTGTTACTGTTATAGATGGAAGGGGAAAAGAAGGTACGCGTTATATCTTGCAAATAATCTTAAGGCGTAAGGCGGTTAAACAATTACGCTGTATTATAGATGAGTGGGATAAAGAAGCCTTCTGGACTATTTTTGATGCTAGAACAACCAAGGGAGGTATTTTCCTCCGCAAAGGAAAATAAAGTTTAATATATTCTATATACAGGAGCGATAAGATATGAAGGAGAAGAAAGCTCCCATTGGCGTCTTTGATTCGGGCGTAGGGGGGTTGACTGTTGTTCTGGAGATGTTGCGCCAGATGCCCCATGAATCATTTATTTATTATGCAGATACAGCTCATGTGCCATATGGTGATAGGGAACCTGAGGAATTAAAAGAGTTTGCGTTTTCTATAACCGATTTTTTAGTTCAGCAAGGATGTAAGATGGTTATTATCGCTTGCAATACAAGTACTTCTATAGCCTATCAGGATTTAAAAAAAGCTTTTTCTCTACCTTTAATTGGGGTGATAGAACCCGGAGTAGATAAAGCTTTAGAAACTACTAAAAATGAAAAAATAGGTGTAATCGGGACAATGGCAACGGTAAATAGTGGTTCGTATCAGAAAATGCTGAGGAGTAAAAACCCACGGGTAGAGGTAACGGCCATGTCATGTCCCCTTTTTGTTCCGCTGATTGAAAAAGGAAGGACAGCGGGAGATGAAGTGTATCAAGCCGCCTATTCTTACCTGGAGCCCATGAAAAGAACTGGCATAGATAGTCTGATTTTGGGGTGTACTCATTATCCTTTCTTACTGCCTATGATAAAAGAAATATTAGGACCGGATGTTATACCCATTGATCCGGCGCGAGAAACTGTAAATAGAGCTAGAGAATATTTGAAAGAAGCAGGGCTTTTACAGGAAGAGGGAAAAGCCCTACATGAATATTATGCTAGTGGTGACCCGGAAAGTTTTGGGCTAGTGGGAGGTAAATTCCTCAAGCGAGATTTAGGTCAAGTGAGAGGAATAACTTTAGACTAAGAAGGGATTATTATAATAGAGAAATTATTTTAAATTTTTTACTTAGGTTTTTCTGTGGTAAAAGTTCAGGAGGGAATATAATGGAACGATGTGATGGAAGAGATTTTGATGAATTAAGACCAGTAAAAATAACAACAGATTATATTAAATATGCTGAGGGGTCTGTCCTCATTGAAGCAGGAGAAACTAAGGTTATTTGTAATGCCACTGTGGAAGAAAAAGTGCCGCCTTTTCTCAAGGGACAGAATAAAGGGTGGATAACTGCCGAATATTCTATGCTTCCCCGTGCTACTCCAACTCGTAATTTTCGGGAAGTTAATAAAGGGAAAGTTAGCGGTCGTACTAATGAGATACAGCGTTTGATTGGACGCTCTTTAAGGGCAGTAGTGGATCTGGAAGAATTGGGTGAACGTACTGTAATGTTGGATTGTGATGTTATACAGGCTGATGGAGGAACGCGTACAGCATCTATAACCGGTTCCTATGTGGCTTTAGTGCTAGCCCTACAGAAGTTAGTTAAGAATGGAACTCTACGTAAGCTTCCCCTTAGAGATTGGCTAGCTGCTGTCAGTGTTGGAAAAGTAAATGATGAGCTGCTCTTGGACTTATGTTATGCTGAAGACTCTCAAGCAATTGTTGATATGAATATTGTTATGACGGGAGCAGGTAAATTTGTGGAAATCCAGGGAACTGCGGAAGGTTACCCTTTTACTCGGGAAGAACTGGAGGGATTTCTAACTTTAAGCAATAAAGGAATCATAGAACTGATGGAGCTGCAAAAAAAGGCTTTAGGTGGAGCCTATGAAGTTTAAGACTACAAAGCTATTGTTAGCATCAAAAAATCAAGGCAAGTTGGAGGAATTGAAGGTACTATTGCAAGAGTATCCCCTAGAAGTTATCAGTCTAGAGGAATATCCTGAACTTCCAGAAACTATAGAAGACGGAAAGACTTTTGAAGAAAATGCTATTAAGAAGGCCTGGGAAAAGGCTAAAGAAACAGGTTTGTTAACTATTGCCGATGACTCAGGTTTAGAGGTTGAGGCTTTAGGAAATAAGCCGGGTGTTTATTCTGCCCGTTTTGCAGGTGAGCCCAAAAGTGATAAGCGTAATAATCAAAAATTATTGTCCTTATTAAAGGGAATTCCCCTGGAAGAAAGAAAGGCTCGCTTTGTCAGTGTTATTGCCATTGCAACTCCTGAAAAAAAGATCTATACTGTTGAAGGTACTTGTGAAGGACGTATTCTCTTTGAGGAAAAGGGAGCAGGAGGGTTTGGTTATGATCCCTTATTCTATTTTCCTGACTTGAATAAAACCTTTGCAGAATTAACT
>JAHDSB010000109.1 GCA_018433015.1 Clostridia bacterium
GTAATGCTTAAGTTAATTCAAAAATATTAAAACTCTGTTCAGGTAAAAACTCATATCTTGCTATATGTAAATATCCTGCATCTTTCATAGTTTTCTGAATGAGTTCTTCTTTTACATAATGCCCCATTAGGGTAATAAAGTTAAATGCTGCACATTTCTTATAATCAATAATAGCTACCTTCCCCTTAGGCTTGAGATATATTTTCATACTTTTAAAATAATTTGTCGGATCTTCTATATGATGAAAAACATTTCTTAAAAAAATCAGATCACAGCTCTGTTCAGGCAACTCTATACCTTTTTCTTTTATTAAAACACTCTTAATATTTGTTATTTGCTTTTCCTGAGCCTGCTTCTCAATATAGGTTAAAAATTTTTTATTTTTATCCACAGCATAGACCTTACCATCTAATCCTACCCTCTCTGCAAACTTCATTGTAAAGAAGCCACCGCCACAGCCTATATCTGCAACTCTTGCTCCCCTGGGCATAGCAAGAACCTTCATAATCTCATTTACCCTAAATTTGGGTTGACTTGCTCTACGATTTAACATTTCTGCTCTATTAAATAGCATTTATAATCACCTCTAAACTGATTTTTCCCGTTAAGACCCTATATATTTATACTTTTCTACTTTTTTAATGTCTTTTTCTGTCATGATGTCTATTCTTTTATACGGAGATTTCTTTAGTTCAAATAAGCCATTGATATCGTAAAAATTATTATCTATTTTAGCTACTATATGGGTAGGAGGAAAATCATTAATATTACCTTGATCTTTATTTTTATAGCGTTTAGCATAATCTACCTTATACGGTTCTGCTCTGGGTTCAAACATTTTTAGAATTACAAAGAACTGATAACACCCACCCTTAGTAAAGATATTTACCATCTGTTTTTGTGAGGCATTTCGAATAGTTTCTATGAATTTTATGATTTCATCTTTTGTTTTGATGGTATCACCCCCATATAGGATATTTATCTTTTAAACATTCTGGAAATTTAATATAATTCCTGCAAATATTCCCTACAACTAGTTATTGTAAAAATGAAATTGTTTGCTTAAACATATATTCACTAGTATAAACTTGAAATATATCTAAATTAAGTATTTTTTAATCCTAGAAAATATATGCATATACATGTTAATATTAGGTATATGAACTTGTATAATCATTTAAGTAAAATAATTTATGCAACTAATTTGTTTCTACGTTGAATTAATAGTATTCGGAATATTAAGTCAATAATATTAAAGGAGATTCTTATGATAAAGAAAATACAAGAAATAATAGAATCTTTACAGGAAACAAGTGAACTAAACAGATTAGTAGATCTAGATGGAAGAAAAATATATGATGAACCACTAGTAAGTATAGCCAGTGGCTACGACCCTTTATTTCAAGATTATAAAAACATAATAGGTGATTTTCACCTTACACCAGAAGAAGTAATACGAAACACAGAAAAAAGAAGTAATTTAAAGTATCTAGAAGGAGAGTTAAGTGTTATATGCTGGGTACTTCCTTTTGCTAAACACATAATAGCTGCAAATGCAAAAAAGGATGTATTGCCATCTATTAAATGGGGCCACGCTTATATAAATGGAGAAAAATTCAACAACTTAGTAAGAAGTACTTTAGAAAAGTATTTTGCAAAAAAAGGGATACTAGCCTCAGCACCTGTTATTGCTGCTGAATGGAGAAGAATAACTGATTTGCCGGGTGGTCACACATCTACTTGGTCGGAAAGACATGCTCTCTTTGCGGCTGGATTAGGAACTTTTAGTATAAATGATGGTTTTATAACTGAAAAAGGCATTGCTATGAGATGCGGAAGTGTTGTTGTAAATAAAAAGCTTCCTATTGAAGAACGAAAACATAAAAATTATATGGGGAACTGCTTATTTGCATCTAAAGGTATATGCGGAATGTGTATGGAAAGATGTCCAGCTTATGCTATCACTGCCAAGGGTCATGATAAAGTAAAATGCAAAGCTTATAGAGATAGGTTGTTAGGAGATTTTTTACATGATACATGCGGTTTGGATATATTGCCCAACTATTGTGGATTATGCCAAACAGGGGTTCCTTGTGAATCAACTAACCCCATGAAAAATGATAGAACATAATATTCTAAGAAAACATTAAAGATGATCACCGAACTAATCAGTGATCATCTTTTGTATTGAATGAGGTAATATAGTTTTACTTAATAGTTTTCACACTTAACTTCAAAGAAGGCTTGAGGATGGTCACATACGGGACATACATCAGGTGCTGTTGTTCCTACATGAACATGACCACAGTTCCTACACTTCCACATTACTGTATCGCCTTTTTTGAATACTGATCCGCTTTGGATGTTTTCCAATAATCTCTTATATCTTTCTTCATGATCCTTTTCAATCTTAGCAATGCCTTCAAATACATCTGCAATTTCAGGGAAACCTTCTTCACGAGCTTCTTTGGCCATGCGTGGATACATATCTGTCCACTCACCATTTTCACCGGAAGCCGCTTCTTTTAAATTATCAATTGTAGATCCTATCCCATTTAGTAATTTAAAATGAATTTTAGCATGTTCCTTTTCATTGTAAGCAGTTTCCTCGAATATTTCTGCTACTTGCTGATAACCTTCTTTTCTAGCTACAGCTGCAAAGTAAGTATATTTGTTCCGGGCTTGTGATTCTCCTGCAAAAGCCTCCCATAAATTCTTTTCCGTCTTTGTTCCCTTTAAATCCTTAGCCACTGATAAATCCCCCTATCATATTTTATAATTAGTTATTTTAACTATTCTCTTGCCTCTAAATAACTTGAGTTATTTTGCTGACCAAAGTCCATGCAAGTTACAGTATGCCCTTACTTCCATTACATCATTAGGATCAAGCAAAAATTCTGCAACGGGCTCTTCTCCTGGATTAATTTCTGCACGCAAAACTTTATTTCCTGTTAATACTTCAATAAATTTAATATAATGCTTTTCTTCCATAGGATGGTGTACATCGCCTACTTCAACTCGTACGCCATCTTTAATTTCCTTAATAACCGGTACATGCTTTTCTTTTCCTTTATCTTCGGTTTTGCTTTCAAGTTTATGCATGGGCTCATTACAACACACCAAAGCTGGCGCTCCCGGATGGGTTACCTCTACAACATTACCGCAGATGTCACATTTATACAGCTCTCTTAGTTTTGTCATTAGATATCCCCCTTTATTTTTTAAATTAATCTATACATGCAATAGTTTTACTTATAATACAACTATGTTATTCCTTAACTTCTACAAAGTCTTCTTTGCCAACGCCACAAACAGGGCAAACCCAATCTTCCGGCAAATCTTTAAAGGCTGTTCCCGGTTCTATTCCGTTTTCTACATCACCTTTTTCAGGATCATATACATATCCGCATACAGTACATTCGTATTTTGTCATCTCTTGACCTCCTTATGATTAATGATTACATTAACAATAATAATTATTATTATCGTTAATGTCAAGACCTTTTTTAAAAAATCTTAAAAAACTTAACATATTAAAAAAAGGTCCTAGAAAGGATCTTTTTCTTTATCAACATTTTGTTGCAAATCTCTTATAATATTTCTGTATCTATTAATTCGGTTAAACCTTATGAATTTTAAGTAAAGCTTGTCTTTCTTCAATATACCTTGTTTTATCCTAATCGCTGCCCTCTTTTCTTTAAGGGAAATTTTTGAACTATTATCATTCTTAACCAGGGAGAAATCTACCTCATATTTATCCAACACATTAGCCAAGATCATTTCGAACCTATTCTGCTGCATGTTATAAACAGTAACATTCTTTACAGTTAAATATGATTTAACATTCCACAAAAGGAGAATTATAATTAATAAAATGTATCCATTGTTGAAAGTAATAGCTCCATACTCAAGATAAACAGGAGTTAAATATACCATAATTAAAAACAACCCTAAAAAGAAATATAAAGTATCCGGTTCTTTGTAGAATTTTTCTTTTTTAGAATTTTTAGTATAAATCCGCACAATATTGAAAATAGTCAATATTCCCACCATAATATATAAAATAACATTATTATAGTTCATATTATCCTACCTTCATTGGTAATATAAGGATAACCTTATTCCCTTGTTACGATAATAATAACATAACCTGCCATAATTTGCTTATACTTTTTTTATTTTTTTATATAAAAAAGAGTATTGCTAACTACTTAAAAGTAGCTTCACAAAACTCCTTTTTTTTGCAATATAACTTGCTATTCCAAAGTATAAAGGGTGTGTTCATTAGTATCAAAGTAATTTTTTATCTCTTCTTTTGTCATATATATTTTAGCATCAGTATCATCATTGGGTATGGAGATATACAAATATCCGTTACTATATATATCGCTTAAATTACCTTCTTTCATTTTATCGGCATTACAATCCTTAAGAATCGCCTTATCTTTTGCTATATAATAGGGGATTTGTTCCATACCTAAGTCCACTCGCACCATTTTAAAACCTTTATTAAGGGAAAAGAACTCCCAATCATAAGAACCGTCTAAGGGTACAGCTTTCCATGATAAACTATCTACTGCTCCCCCAGTGCTTATTAAAGCATCATCTTTCGTAAGACATAGCTCAGCACTGCTCATTACATTTCCTCTATAGAGTTCCAGTAGTTCAGCCCTGAATTCTAACTTTTCTGCTGTGTCAATTTCTTCCTTATTAACAATAGCCAGAGCATGCTTCCTATCTAAGACCATTCCACTTATGTCCTGATGGTTAAGATAAAAGTCTGTCATCCAACTAAAACCCTCACCAATTAGATGGATAAAATAATAATCTCCTTTTTCCGTAACCTGTACTTCTTCTATGGTTAGAGGCTCTCCCAGGCTGTAGTTTTCATTTACCCGGGGGAAGTTGCTCATTTGATACAAGAATTGCTTACCGTGCATTATATCATATTGCAAGAGTATGAAATCTTTACAGCGCTCTTGATATTCTATTTGATTCTCTTTATTAATAAGGGGCCAAGTCTTATATAGTTTATATAGATAATTCATATATAAATCATCTTGACCAATCATATTCATCACATAGGCCCCTAAAAAGTGGGCATCCATATCTAGGTTTTCTTTTTTGCTATTTTGATAGTTGCTCCAAATTATGAAAGGTGTGGTTCTGCCTTCTTCAGTAAAAATATCAAAACCTAACTCTTCATAGATCTCATTCCCCAGAGGTGGCAAGTGATCTCCAAAAAACACCACTACCGTCGGTTCATCATATGTTCTTAAACTATTTATCAAATTATTTAAGTTTTTATCAGTTTGATTGAGCAAATAGATATAATTTTCTAGTGTATTTTTCATTTGAGGATCTAAATTATTTTTTACTTGAATCTCTTTATTTTTTACAGCGATGTTGTCATAAGGACCATGGCCTTGCATGGTAATAGCCAGAATAAAGTCTTTTTCAGCACTCTGTTGTAGCTGGTCTATGATGAGTTTATTGACTTCACTGTCATCGGCATATTGTACATTATATTGGGGTTTGTTAGGTAAGGTTTCTATAGAGACAAACTTATCAAACCCCAATTTGCGATATACATCTTTACGGTTATAGAACCAGGCAGTATTAGTATGAATGGCCGTAGCAGCATAACCTTTTTCCTTAAATATACTGGCCAAGGAACCAATAGGTTTGTCAATATAATTATTATAGGCATCATACGCTCCAATATTATCTTGCACAAATTTTTTAGATAAACCCGTTATAATCTCATATTCGGTATTAGCTGTTCCGCCGCCTATGCCCGGGACTCTAATCGTGCCGTTGATACCTTCTTGAGCTATTTTTTTAAAATTAGGGATGGGTTCTTTATCCAATTTTAACGAGCTTATTTTATCTATATCCCAAAATGATTCTCCTAAAATAAAGATAACATTAGGTTTCTGATTTTGGGAGTCTTTATTTACCTTATTTTCTTCCGAGCAATCTGTCATTCTTTGATAAATGACTTCCATATTTTGCTGATTATAATTCTCAGGTTCTTCAATTTTTAAGGCTTTACGCGCTACAAACATGGATTCAATAAAACCATTCTTATGGTAACTATCATTAATATTAGTTGTAACCCCTAGCAAATAGGGATTTAGAA
>JAHDSB010000099.1 GCA_018433015.1 Clostridia bacterium
AATGATTTAAAAAAAGAAAGTGTAAGGTATGGAGGTGCAGCGACACCACCAGTTGCTCCGACTATGGAAGGGTACATTTCTACAGGCTGGGATAAAGCATTTGACAATATAACCTCAGATATGGAAATAAGAGCACAATATCAAGTATTACAGTACACTGTAAGTTTTGAAAGTAATGGAGGAAGTACAGTTGACCCTATTGCAGGAGACTACGGAACAACCATAAATAAACCGACAGCTCCTACAAAAGAGGGATATATATTTGAAGGTTGGTATAAAGATAGCGAACTAATTAACCAATGGGATTTTGAAAACGATAAAGTTCCAGCGAAGAATATAACTTTATTTGCAAAATATCACTGTATAAGTAGCGACACAAGAAAGCCAGCAAAGCGAGAGCAATCCAAATCTAGGGAAGATATCAATGTCATTGTGGATGATCAGAAAAATAACAAAGATGTAAACATTTCAGATGAGAGAGAGACATTGACAATACAAATAGATTCAAATGAACCTAAGCAGATAAGAACTCAGTTAACCGGTAATATTGTGAAAAGAATGGAACAGGAAAAACAAATTTTGATAATCAAAACGGGCGATGTGAAATATTCTATTCCTGCCAAAGAAATTACAATAGATGCCGTGGCAAAAATTCTTGGAGTAAAATCGGATTCTCTTGAGGATATAGTAGTTGATATTATGATAACCAAGGTAGATGAACAGAAAAAAGCTGAGATTATAAAAAATGCAGCTACAGGAGGGTATGAAATTTTAGTGCATCCTGAGCAATTTAAGATATTTGCTAAAACCGAGTCAAAAACTGGTGAGACCAAGGAAATAACCGTCTCTAATTTTACTACTTATGTTTCTAGGATATTAGAAATACCAGCGAATATTGATCCTGAGAAAGTTACAACCGGTATAATCTACAATGGAGATGGGGTATTTAGTCATATTCCTACCAGTGTATTTCAAGATGATGGAAAGTGGTATGCTAAGCTGAACTCTCTAACAAACTCAATATATTCAGTTGTATGGAATCCTGTTTATGTTGAAACTGTAGAAAGTCACTGGTCAAAAGAAGCTGTAAATGATATGGCTTCAAGACTGGTTATTAAAGCCCCGGAAAGCTTTCACCCTGATAAAGAGATCGCAAGAGGAGAATTTGCAGAGATTATTACAAAAGCAATAGGAATTTATCGTACTCAAACAGTCCAGGAAAACCAATTCAGTGATGTAACGGTGACAAATGAACTTGGTGATGCTATAACCATTGCAGTAGACTATGGAATTATGACTGGGTATACAGATGGTACCTTTAGACCTGATGCACAAATCACTAGAGAAGAGGCGATGGTCATGTATGCAAGAGCAATGGATATTGTGAGACTTGAGGAAATTGATAACGATAGAATTGAAACTTACAGAGATAAAGGCCAAATCTCAGTTTGGACATATGATGCAGTTAAGAAGGTAATAAATTCAGGTGTGTTTAACGGTACAACAGAGAACACTATCGCTCCCAAGAGAACATTAACTTGTGCAGAAGCGGCAACAGCCATTCGAAACTTGTTAATTAAATCAAAATTGATTAATGATTAAAAGTATAAACAATAATCACAATGCTATTAAAGCATTGGGATTATTGTATTCCGAATAGGTTTTTTGCCATTATCACCGTATGCCTAAAAATACCCATGATAAAGATTACTACAAATTGAGTCTATTATAATGATCTTTTTTATTTAAGGAATAATACTTAAAAATACAATTTGAATTTAAGAAAGTGATGATATGACTAACAGTGATGTTGTACCCATAGATTGATAAACGAGAAGTTTTAACAGGAGTAGAAACCAGGAGTTCTTCTCCTGTGAGAATATTAAGACAAGATAATTATTAATGAAGCATTTCCGGTCTATATCCTGCCGATGAAGGAGCAGGTTATGCAGGAGGGATCATTTCGGCAGCAGTATATGGTCTTAGAGTAGCAGAAACTGTAGTTCAACGTTTTCGACCTTTAAGAGAAGTAGAGGAAATACTCTGTTACAGTTAGACTCTTCTCCTAATTTCATAATATTATTAAGGATTATTATTATTAGATTTATAAAAAGTATACTTAAATAAAAAAATATACTTAAATATGGAATGATAAGGAAATGAAAATGGCGAAAATATGGTAGAATAAAACAGTATTATAGGTATTTAATAAATAAAATGTCAAAGATTCCAGATTTAATATTAAAAACATTTACATTAACAGAATTTTCAAGTAAGTGATAAAAGTAAGTGATAATTAGTTAAAAGAGGTAGGCCCTGATGAAACATGTAGTTAAGCTATTAATAATATTTGTAATAGGCTTATTTTTACCACTAGGAGCTTATGGGGAAGATATTAATAAAACATCTACTAAGGAAGCACAAATCGGTTTTACTTTAAACAATGGCCAAAAGTGGCGTATCGGCTATTGTGAAAGTCAACCATACTTTGAATTTGATGGTATCCTTTATGGGATAGTAAATGGGCTTGAGGAGATGGGATGGCTTGAAAACACATCTGCATTACCCTACACTCCATTTCAAGAGGATACCGGCTCTATGTGGCAATGGCTTGCAACTCATGATTTAGGACCTTATATCGAATTTGTAGAAGATGCCCACTATGATTTAAGTGTGGATTCAGGGGAGGAAATAATAAAACGTTTACAAGACGATAAGGATATAGATTTAATGATATTAAACGGTACTTTAGCCGGATTAACGCTGGCAAGTGATAAGCATTCTGTTCCTTCTTTGGTTTTTGGTACCAGCAATGCTGTTAAATCTGGGATTATTGAATCGGAAAACGACTCAGGTATGAATCATATTTGGGCTCATGTAGATCCCGGAGTATTTAAACGGCAAGTAGAAGTCTTTTATGATATTTTTCACTTTAAAAAGCTAGGTATTTTGTATGTAAATGATTCATTCCGCAGGGATTTTGCCGCAGTTGATGATGTTGAAAGTGTTGCCCAAGAGAAAGGCTTTGAAGTTGTCCATCATCAGATGGTTTATGATCCTAATAACATAGAAAAATATCATAAAGATGTTTTAGAAGCTCATGAAAAACTGGCTCGAGAAGTAGACGCTATGTATGTTACTAACGGGGCATGGGAGACCAGCAAGATATATGAACTGTTGGAGCCATTTTATAAAAAAAAGATACCAGTTTTTTCTCAGGTTGGATCTGGAGAAGTAAGGCATGGTTCCTTAATAAGTCTAGCCCGTGCTAATTATTATGGTATTGGTAGTTTCGGAGCACAGACAATCGCAGCAGTTTTTAAGGGGATATCTCCAAGAAGTTTACCCCAGTGTTATGAAGATGCTCCTAGTATAGCTCTAAACTTAGAGGTTGCAGGAATCATTGGGTATAAACCGACTTTTGACATACTCTTAGTAGCAGATGAAATATACCTGAAGATAGAAAGATAAGGATTAATGGGGAGTCAGCAGGGATAGGAGCTTATAGATGAAATCACATAAATATAAGACACGCAGATCATTAATAATAATTTTAACTATTCTACTGATCGTTGTTCTGGGATTTACAGGGGCGTTAAATATAATGTCATTCCAGGAGAACTACTCTGACTCCTTGGTATCTTCCTATACGGTACTTGGCAGGGAAACAGTAGGGAGAATAGAATATGCTATCAAATATGGCAAGCCCCTAGATAGTTTTTGGGGCATGGATAAATTACTTGAAGAAATAATCAGTATTTCTCCTGATGTGGATAGGGCTCAAATATTACTTCTAAATGGTCAGGTAATATATGATCAAAATGGCACGGTAGATGACAGAAAAATACCGGGAATTCTCTTAGAAAGCATTAACTTCCATGACATTGAGGACACTGATAATTACGAAGCTTTGGTATATGATGGTGAATATTATCTGTTTTTACCTATTTATGATAGGGATAATCAATGGGTAGGTAGTTTAAATATCAAATTTGATGAAAGTGTTGTAAAATCCGTCGTCTATACCCAAATGAGCGAGCTGGTGAAATATCTTGTACTCATGGTAATTGTTGGACTGGTAGTGCTTATTTTTATCACTATGAGGTTTTCCTTTATTGAGTATAGTGGAAGGATGAGGAGTAAGAAGTTTATAGTTTTTATTTTGGTTCTCTTAGGTTTTCTGCAAATTGTTTATGGATTCCTTAATTACAGTGTTTTTAGAAAAGCTTATTTAGAGGTGGCTCATGATAATACGGCTACCATCTCAAAGGTAATTAAAAATAATGTGAATATTGTTTTAGAAAAAGGAGTTCTGTATACCGAACTTTATAATATCGAAGATTATTTGAATAAGATACTGGCTGCCGTTCCTGAAATGGAAAATATTGAAATATATAGGGGTGATAAAGAACTACTTTATTCTACCCGGGAAAAAGAAGTTTTTCAGGATACATCTATAAATCCAGAGTATTTGCATATCCAACAGTTGACAAGGGACTTGCACGGAAAACAGGGAACTGTTCGGATAGAAATATCTCAGAAAAGCATTGCAGATAAGCTGCGCAGAATACTGTTAGACACTGCCACTGTTTTAGTTATTTCATTTATATTTATGGTTGAAGTGACTTTGTTTGTCATCTTACTGCTTGAAAAAAGAATAAGTAATGGACTAATAGAGCTTGATGGGGATCGCAAAACAATATCGATAGTTCGTTATCTTGCATTTCTCATATTTGCAGCGGCCTATATGTCCACAAGCTTTATTCCGATATTGATGAATAAGCTTTATCAACCACTTTTAGGTCTGCCAAAAAATGTAGTATTAGGGTTACCTATTTCTGCTGAAATGTTATTTGGAGCCTTAGCCACAGTGGGAGCAGGCTACAGTTTAGATAAAACGGGGTACAAGCCTATCCTAATAAGGGGAATTATCCTTTTTTGTGCGGGAACCCTTGTTTCGGCAGTTGCTTGGGATGGAGTGTCCTTTATAGTTGCAAGATCTATAGTCGGTATAGGGTTTGGAATAGTCTTAATGGCCCTGAGAACTATTGTCGTATCTGTACCAGATGCTTTATTGAAGAATCAAGGGATTGCAGCACTGAACTCAGGAGCTTTCGCCGGTGTAAACTGTGGAATTATAATTGGAGCAATGCTTGCCGATAGAATTGGCTATTCCCGGGTTTTCTTCGTAGCCTGTGTGCTTTTAATAATATCCTGGCGTGTAGCTAAAGCTTTTGTAGAAAATAAAATACCACAAGCAACTAATAAAGAAGTTGAAGCAAATCAATCTGACTCAAAACCATTTATTCTTGATAAGAAAGTCTTATCATTTTTTATGTTAGTTCTAATACCTGTTTCCATTTCCGGTATGTTTTTGAATTACCTCTTTCCTATTTATGCAGATAACATGGGGGTCTCTGCTACCGGTATTGGAAGAGCATTCCTGGTTAATGGCTTACTTATTATATATGCTGGTCCAGTTCTAAGCAGATACTCAGAAAAATACTTAGGAACAAAAAAATCATTAGTGACAGCGTCACTAATGATGGGTTTGTCGATGCTTATTTTTGCTGGTTGGGGTACACTATCAGCCGCTTATACAGCCGTTATACTGATGGGACTAGCTGATAGCTTTGGCGTGGCAGCTCAGAGTAATTATTTTTTTAATTTAAGAGCCGTTTCCCGTTTGGGTGAAGGTAAGGCAGTTGCTTACTTCAGTATAATAGGAAAGTTAGGCCAGATGCTGGGACCAATCATATTTGGTTCTGCAGCTGTCTTGGGGATGGCTGAAGGAACAGGTGTCATAGGAAGTGTTGCAGTGATTTCTTTTTCCGTATTTGCTATAGCAAATAAAGACTTTTTTATTAAGAAAAAACTGACAAAAAGATATTGATAAGAAGTGGTAGTATCGGCGGTAATTAGCTAGCAGATAAAGTGAAACTTCATTTAGTGGGGGTTTTCTTCACCCCACTGAATGTTAGTTGAACCATTCCAGGAGCTTAGCACCGCTTATCTCCCACTTTGAGAAGAGGGAGTCTTAGCGGTGGTTAGCTATCGGATAAAAATCCATAAGGAGTTGGACAAGTTGTCTTTACGTGTAGCGTTTCATGAGGAAATGTGCAGTGGTAGAAAATATTCTATCTCCGGCGGGGAAGAAATACTGATTCGTGCTGCCCGTTTTACTGATATACCTGAAATAGTTTGTTTATTAAAAAGTATTCAAATAACACCAGGAAATTTAAATGCGAAGCTTTCGATAGATAACAAAGACAGTTTTAAAAATAGGGGCGGTTTTTTTCAAATATGGAATGCGGAAGAACTTTCTCGTCTTATGCATGATGACAAAAATCTGATTTTGGTTGCTGTTGGCAATAGTAAGGGAAAAGAAGTTATATACGGTTTCTTGTGGTGCAGGCTTTCCCTTGACAGTATTTTAGTCAGTGATTGGAAGTTGGATAAAGGGATATTAAGCGCAAGTCAAATATGCAAATATAATGCTGCGTTAGAGAATAATTTGATTATTACTGCTGTAGAATGTGCTATTCACCCAAATGGTCATGGGGTTGGAATTTCCTATCGTATTATTTATGAAATGTATAATTGGCTGTGGAAAAGAGGATTTTTATACTCAGTTTTGCAAGCTTACAGAATCCTGGGGGAGTATAAGGAAGGATTCTTTGTTAAAGGGGAATTGCCAAATAAGGCCAGTATTAACCATATAAAAAAATATGGTGCTGTTTGCATTAAAAGAGCATTTGTACCTGATCAGACAGTTGGTAATAGAAGGATCAAGGTAAGTGCAGATGTTTTTTTACTGGATTTAGAAAATGCAGTTAAAAAGCTTGAGGATTTGATATCAAAAATTTCCTTGGAAAAACAAAAATGCTCTGGAACAGGAGGTTATATATGAAAAAAATAATTGCCACCTTTCTAATGTTATTAATATGTATCTCAGGATGCGGGACACGAGAAAACAGTGCTGGGGCATGGGAGGTCTTGTCAAACAAATTTGACGACAGCATTTTCATTGGCGTTGTAGGAACAATGTGGATTATGGAGGATGCCAGTAAGTATCTTGATGGTGTTAGATTAGCTGTTGAGGAAATAAATGCTGAGGGTGGTATTAATAATCGTGATATAAAGATCTTAGAATTAGATGACAAGGCTCAAACAATGGAAGGCATTAAAATAGCCCAGAAACTGGTAGAAGAACCTAAAGTATCGGCTGTGATAGGTCATTGGGATTCTCATGTTACTGTACCTGCGGCAAGTATCTATGAAAATGCAGGTGTTCTAATGATGACAGCTATGGCTACAAGCTCAAAACTGACGCAAAATGGTTACAAGTATATTTTTCGCAATATTCCAAGCGATGATAAAATGGGCGAGGAGATGGCTACGTTTGCCGGTGAACAGGGTTTAAAGCGAATAGCAATATATTATTCAGATACGGATTATGGCCGGGGTTTGGCGAATGCCTTTGAAAAGGTCGCCCAGGGTGAAGATGTAAAGATAGTAGACAGGACCACTTATTTTATTAATGAAGATGATTTTGAACGGACCATGGAAAGGTGGAAAGCCTTTGATTTTGACGGAGTATTTATTGCTGATTATATGCCTGATGCCGGAAGTGTAATTAAGAGGATAAGAGATGTATACCCGGATATTCCTATTATGGGTACAGACGGACTTGATTCTCCAGATTTTATTGATGTCCTTGGGGATGCTGCAGAGGGAATTGTACTAGCTACTTTACTTGATCCGGAAACTGATAATCCTGAGCTTATTCAGTTTATTAATAATTTTGGGGAGCGCTATAATGATGAACCTGATGTGTATGCAGTTCAAGGATATGAAACTGTCAAGCTTTTGAGTGCAGCCATGAAAGCTGCCGAGGAGCTAACTCCTGATCAGATTGCAGAAGCATTAAGGGCTACAGAACAATGGCCTGGCTTAACCGGTACTTTAAAAGTTGAGGAGAATGGCGATGTTACAGGGAAAATCATTCATAAAAAAGTAGTGAGAAACGGAAAATTTGAATACATTCCTATCCCGTAGCACTAAGGAGGTTTGTTTATGAATAACAGGATATTTCGTGAAGTGTCTATAGAACGTCTATCTTCTCCTGAACAGCTTGATCAGATGATGTCAGTTACTTCACCAAAAGCGTGGTTTTCCTTAATTGCCTTAGCTGCAATTCTATTTACTGCGATAATATGGAGTATCTTTGGAAGTATTCCCTATAAAACAAGTGGAGAGGGAATTCTGATAAAAAGCGAAGGAGTCTACAATATTAGTCACACAAAAGGCGGAAAAATTATGGACATCAGTGTTGAAGCAGGAGATACAGTAAGAAAAGGTGACGTTGTGGCTAGGATTGAGCAGTCGGAACTTGTAGAACAAATAGTTGATTTGGAAAAACAATTACAGGAGATTAGGAATTTTGAACTCAATACACCGGTTGTATCTACAGAACCCTCTCCTGCGCTAACTCAGTTGCATGAATTAGCCAGAAAGGTTAGAGAAGCTAAGTCGGCAGTTGAGATCAGCAGAGCTGAGTATAATGAGATAAAAGTACAGCTGGAAAAGGCTAAGCTGAGTGCAGCTACTCAGGAAAAAGAACTTGAAAGACTTGCTGTATTATTAGAATTTGGTGCAATTGCTAAAGTTGAATATGATGCGGCCGCTGACAGTTTAGAACAAGCAAAGCTGCAGGTGAAAGCTCTTGAAACCGGCATACATAGTGCTGAATTGAACCAAGCTCAGTTAACTGTAGAACTTTTAGAAGAACAATTGGCTGAAGTAAAAAAAGTAAATGAGATAGAGCTTGCAGAACAACTTGAAAAGCTAAAAAGAGATTTGGATTCTGGTACAAATATTGTTGCCGCTGAAGATGGCAGAGTCTTAGAAGTAAAAAAACGCAAAGGTGAACTAATTGAGCCTGGAATGGAACTTATTAGCGTAGAGCGAGAAGGAAGAACCATCAGGGATTTAGAGGTGGTGTTATATGTACCGGCTGAAGAAGGAAAACAAATATCACCTGGTCTGGAAGCGCAAATATCGCCAACAATCGTTAAAAAGGAAGAATATGGTTTTATGATAGGTAGGGTAATTTCAGTTTCCGAGTTTCCGGCAACTTCGCAGGGCATGATGACTACTCTTGGAAGTCAGGACCTGGTTGCCAGACTTTCCCAAAGCAGTGCGCCTATTGAGGTTCGTGTTGAGTTAATAACCGACAGTAGCACAACAAGTGGCTACAAATGGTCATCTCCAAAAGGGCCCCCCATAACAATAGACAGTGGGACATTATGTGAAGGCACAGTTATGATAAGGAGTCAACGGCCCATAAGGCTGGTTATTCCCAAAGTGAAAAAGTTTATTATGGGATACTAACCATCCTGTTTTTGGAAAGGGTGAAAAATATTGAATAAAAGAAGTGCAAATAGATATAAAGTGCCAACAGTGCTACAAATGGAAGCAGTAGAATGTGGTGCTGCTTCTTTGGCAATGATATTAGGTTATTATGGAAAATATCTCCCTCTTGAAGAGTTGCGCATTGCTTGTGGTGTTTCCAGAGACGGAAGCAAAGCCAGCAATATCCTAAAAGCAGCTAAAAGATATGGTTTAGTAGCCAAGGGTTTTAAAAAAGAGCCGAATGACTTGAAGCAAATTGAGGGACCGGTGATTGTGCATTGGAATTTTAATCACTTTTTAGTACTTGAAGGATTCAAGAATAATAAGGTTTATCTTAATGACCCGGCCAGTGGACCGAGAATTGTAACTGAGGAAGAGTTTGATCAATCCTTTACGGGGGTAGTTCTTACATTTCAAAAAGGCGAGGATTTTACACCTAGCGCAGGAAAACCGAGCATTTATTCAGCTCTACGCAAACGTCTAAAGGGTTCGGAAGTTGCCTTAGCTTTTATAATTCTGCTTGGAGCTGCCATGGTTATACCAGGATTGGTCATACCGGTTTTTTCAAAAATATTTATAGATGACATTCTCCTTGCTAATAGAGATAACTGGTTGAGGCCTTTATTAATAGGTATGGGAATAACCGCCATATTGCGGGGGACTATGACTTGGATACAGCAGTACTATCTTTTAAAGCTGGATACAAAGATTTCCTTGAGTACCTCAGGTCAATTTCTGTGGCACTTACTTAGGCTTCCGGCAGAGTTTTTTACACAGCGCCAAAGTGGAGATATCAGTTCTCGTATGCAAAGTAATAATAACGTTGCATCCCTTTTATCGGGTCAACTTGCTACTACGGCAATTGATTTCGTAATGATTGTGTTTTATTTTATCTTAATGACTCGCTATAATATAGTTTTAGCTCTGGTAGGTGTGTTTGCAGCTTTCATTAATGTATTGTATTTAAAGTATGTTGCCTCAAAAAGGATTGACCAAAACCGTAAGCTTTTACAGGACAGAGGGAAACTTCAGGCAAATGCCATGTCAGGGCTCCAGGTTATTGAAACACTCAAAGCCACAGGATCTGAAGGAGACTTTTTTGCTAAGTGGTCAGGGTATCAGGCCAAAGCTTTAAATAATGAACAAAAAATGGGTGTATCAACCCAGTTCTTATCTGCAATTCCGGTATTTTTGACTTCATTAACGAATGCTGCCGTATTGGTAGCAGGAGGATTCTTTGTTATGTACGGGCAGATGACAATAGGTATGCTGGTAGCCTTTCAAAGCTTAATGACAAGTTTTATGACACCTGTTAATAACATGGTAAGTTTGGGTAGCAAATTACAGGAACTTGAAGGTGACATGAACCGTTTGGATGATGTTTTAAAGTATCCTGCTGATGATATTGTAAGTGGTGAACCGGATGATTCCGGAGAAGTAGAGTATCTTAAACAACAAGAAAAGCTTGCAGGATATATAGATATCCGTGACTTAAGCTTTGGATACAGCATCCTGGAACCTCCACTAATACAGAATTTTAGTTTGAGCGTAAAACCAGGTTCAAGGGTGGCTTTGATTGGTGGCTCGGGCAGTGGCAAATCTACCATTGCAAAACTGATTTCCGGAGTTTATAAACCATGGTCAGGAGAAGTATTATTTGATGGTATTGCAAGAGAGAGACTACCTAAAAGCGTTATTACAAATTCATTATCAGTTGTAGATCAGGATATAAATATGTTTAGTGGTACTATTAGAAATAATCTGACTTTATGGAATAATACTGTTTCTGAATTTGAAGTAATCCGTGCAGCAAAGGATGCATGTATACATGATGATATTACTGCAAAGTCTGGTGGCTATGATCACCGTCTGGACGAAGGAGGCAGTAACTTTAGCGGCGGACAAAGGCAGAGGCTGGAAATCGCCAGGGCTTTTGTACCAAATCCAACCATCCTGATTTTAGATGAAGCTACCAGTGCCTTGGATCCTTTGACAGAAAAGTATATAGATGAAAGTATCCGACGTCGTGGCTGTACCTGTATAATAGTCGCTCATAGATTAAGTACAATTCGTGACTGTGATGAAATTGTCGTTTTGGATAAGGGGAGAATTATAGAACGTGGCACTCATGATGAATTGATAAGAGCTGAAGGACATTATGCTGACCTTATTAATGCTAGTTAGACGGATGAGGTGGGGAGGCACAAGGAAATGAGGGATACAGTGATTTTTAAAAATGAAGGTACTCCGGTTATTGTGGAAGGAAATAAACCGTTACTTTTAAATAACTCTCATAATATATATCTGATAGAACAGGGCAGAGTTGCTGTATTTTTAACAGAATTAAAAGATTCCAAGGCAGTAGGCAGGAGATATTTTTTATTTGAAGCAAGCGCAGGTGACCTTTTATTTGGCATAAATTCAAGAGATACCGCAGAAACCAGCTATGGATTACTTGTATCGGGCTGGTTAGGAACAAGATTAATTGAAGTTGAAAGAAGGAAATCAGATGCCTTAATTAATGATGAGGCCCATAGACAGATACTTCTTGAAAAGATTAACAAATGGGTTGCAAATCTATGGAAAGGTATTGAAGAACCCGGAATCCCCGAAGCAGTTTTAGGGATTGGTGATACTGAGCCTATTTCTGTAAAGGTAGATTTTGCTGGTAAAGAGCAGAGCCAAGAAGATTTTGAAAACAGCTTTCTAAAAAAAGCTGTTGCAAGAATATTTGCACAACTTCAATCAGAAAAGATACAGTTTGAAAAACAGAATGCAAATGATTTTGAGTTCATGGAAAATGCACTCAAAAAACTTGCCTCTGTTAATATGAAAAGCAAGGAAATTATACCTGATGTAATAACTGACGATCCACTGCTGTCAGCCTGCGGAATAGTTGGCAAAGCAGCGAAAATTAGAATTAAAGAACCGGCAAAATCATTGTCAGAAATACCAAGCAGTGATCCTTTAGGTGATATAGCTACCGCATCTCAGATAAAAATGCGTCAAGTAGTTCTAAGAGGGGAATGGTGGAATGAGGATAACGGTCCTCTTCTGGCCTATATGAAAGAAGATGAAAGACCCGTTGCTTTAATACCTATTTCTCCAGCTAAATACTATTTATATGATCCCTCTGAGAAAACTAAAACCCAAATAAACAGGGAAATTGCAGAAAAAATCAAGCCTTTTGGGATTGTATTTTACAAACCTTTTCCCAATAAAAAGTTAAATGCCAAAGATTTGCTTATTTTTGGTCTGGAAGGTTGCTGGAAACGTGATATAGCCATGATACTTATTATGGGGATTTTAGGAGGTTTGTTAGGACTGCTTATTCCCATAGCAACGGGAATTGTATTTGACAATATTATTCCTGCCGGTGAAGGGGCCCAATTGCTGCAGGTAGGATTTTTTCTAGTAGCCAGTGCCTTGGCCGTAATGCTTTTTCAGTTGACTCGTTCTTTAGCTATGCTTCGCTTAGAAGGTAAAATAGAGGGTTCCGTTCAGGCAGCTGTATGGGACAGGCTGATAGGCTTGCCTGTACCCTTTTTTAAGAATTATACATCAGGAGAGCTTGCCATGAGAGCTATGGGTATAAGTCAGATACGGCAGACTCTTTCCGGTGTGACAATAACGACTATAATATCAAGTATATTTTCTATTTTTCAATTCCTGCTGTTGTTTTATTATAGTTGGAAATTGGCCCTTATTGCCACAGCAATAGTAGCGTTTGCGATGCTTCTGACCTTAGCTCTGGGTTTAATACAAATACCTATGGAACGCAAAATGGTGGAAATGATGGATAGCATCACAGGAGTGGTATTAGAGTTGATAAATGGTGTTAATAAGTTCCGTGTAGCCGGAGCAGAAAAAAGAGCATTTTACCTTTGGGCCGATAAATTTGGTGAACTCTCCAAGGTATACATGAAAAAAGAAAAGCTTGCCAATTTATTGACAGTATTTAACTCTATGTTACCAATCATAAGTGCTATGATAATCTTTTTTGTTCTTCAGCACTTTGAAGAAATTACTCTGGACCCGGGAAAATTCATTGCTTTTAACTCGGCATTTATTGCTTTTTATACTGCGATGATAGCAATGTCGGAAGCACTATTGGCGACAAATAATGTAATACCTCTATATCAAAGGTCTAAACCCATTCTGGAAAGCCTGCCGGAGCATGATGAGGCTAAGGGAAACCCGGGTGAACTTACCGGTGATATTGAGATAAATCATGTTTCCTTTAGATATAAGGAAGATAGTCCCCTGATCTTAAAAGATGTATCACTTGATATAAAAGCAGGAGAATATGTTGGTCTGGTAGGTCCGTCGGGAAGCGGAAAATCAACTCTTTTTCGAGTGCTGTTAGGATTTGAAAAGCCTGAAACCGGTCAGGTTTACTATAACGGACAGGATATAAGTAATGTAGATGTCAGATCTGTACGCAAACAACTGGGAGTTGTTCTGCAAAACAGCAAGTTGATGCCAGGAGATGTTTATTCAAATATTATTGGTTCAAATCCTGGCTTGACCATGTCAGATGCAATAGAAGCATCAAAAATGGCCGGACTTTATAATGATCTTAAAGAAATGCCCATGGGTATGCACACCATAATAAGTGAAGGCGGAGGCACATTATCCGGAGGGCAGAGGCAGCGTCTTTTGATTGCGAGAGCAATAGTTAACAAACCTAAAATAATATTTTTTGACGAGGCTACCAGTGCCCTTGATAACAAAACACAGGATATTGTTAGGGAGAGTTTGGATGCTCTTAAAGCCACACGGGTAGTTATTGCCCATAGACTAAGTACAATTATGAATTGTGAAAAGATAGTTGTTCTTGATAAAGGGAAAATTGTTGAAATAGGCACTTACGATGAACTGATGGCTAAAAATGGACTTTTCTCAATGCTTGCTAAAAGACAGCTGGCTTAGTGAAAGGGGATTTTAAATGTGGGACAAGATAAGTGGGCTGTATCTTTTAAGACCATAATAAGTTCATTGTTGTTTGCTTTTGTTTTTTATGCAGTAGCCCTTTGGAGGTATCTGGCCACAGGTTATATATTTTATCTTTTTAATTTTGGGTATATTGGAACAGCACTTGCTATAGGACTCTTTTTAAACACTTCTTTACCAAAAAAATACAGATCGTGGGGTCGCAGAATAGCTCAAATTTTAGTAGGATCTTATCTCCTTATATATGTAGGTTTTATTTTAGGAGAGAACTTACAGCTTGAAGGATTTTTTATTTATTTGTTAATGGGAGTTTTTCAAGGTGCAACATTACATTTTTTTATTGCCAAGATAATAGGACCTGTATTGTTTAATCGTGGTTGGTGTAGTTGGGCTTGTTGGACAGCAATGGTACTTGATGTTCTTCCCTGGAAAAAACCGGTGCACAAAAGAGTACGCTATCTGGGATTAATAAGGTATGTTCATTTTTTTGTTTCATTTGCAGTAGTGTTTTATATCTGGTTTATACTGGAAAACAGAACAATATATGCAGATAAACTTATGGAAGTATACTGGCTGGCAGTGGGTAGTGTCTTATACTATGCAGTAGGTTTATTCTTTGGTTTTATTTTTAAAGATAATAGAGCTTTCTGTAAGTATATTTGTCCAGTCCCGGTATTGCAAAAAATTACTTCCAGATATGCTGTTATGAAGATTGAAATTAATAAAGAAAAATGTATAGATTGTGGCTTATGTGAAAAAAATTGTCCAATGAATATTAAGCTTCTAGAATATAAAAATGCCAACAAGCGCATTTGTTCAACAGAATGTATTTTGTGCACCACATGTATTGAAGTATGTCCTAAATCAGCAGTCAGCATAACAAATAAAATTGATTTTTGTAATACGGAATACTTGGATATTTTTTAAAAAAGTGTGTAATACATTTTAAGTCTGTCCGTATTAAAAGTAGGTGAAGGAAATAAAACATATGGATTTCAATTTGGATATTGAAAAGATTTCTCATGAAGCCTTGCTAGTGGCTAATGCGGCTACTAATCCTGAGGCATTTGCAATAATCTATGACTTATATTTTTCCCGAGTTTATAATTACATTAGATTTAGGGTAGGAGATCCTTATCTAACTGACGATTTAACCAGCCAAGTTTTTGAAAAGGTTTTAAATAAAATTACTATGTATCAACAAAATAGAGGAAACTTTGCTGCGTGGTTATTTGCAATAGCTCATAATACTGTCCTTGATCATTTTCGCAAACAAAAAATTAGCTCACTTGTTTTTTTCGATAACCATAAGCAAAAGAATTTAGATTCTGAACCAGAGGATGCTGTTATAGCTAAAGAATTGCGTGAAGATTTATTTACCGCTTTGAAGAGCTTGAACGACAGAGAAAGAAATATTCTTGGTCTTAAGTTTTGGTCAAGCCTAACAAATCGTAAAATAGCTGAACTTACAGGTCTTACTGAAAATAATGTAGGGATCATTATTTATCGGGCTATTAAACGTCTAAGGGTGTATTTAAGTGACCTGGGGGTAAATAGCTATGAATGAAAAAATATTGGCAAAGATGTTTTCCGAAGAATTAGATCAATTAGCCCAAGGTAATCATGAACCTAATAAGACTGAATTCCTTGATGAGTATGCAGAAGAAGTAAAACTGGTGGAAGCTATTCTACATGAGGATTTTAGTAGGGAAAGCTCAATAAGAGAAGATTTAAAGAAAAGATTATTAGATAAATTTAATACTCGGATAGAATCTGGGAACCAACAAAATAAGGGTTTTAATGCTGATGATGAGCTTAGTGAAGAAGATCTTGATTTTGTAGCAGGTGGTCATTCGCTTAAAGAGGAATCAGGTTGTACTAAATGCGGCTGTAAAAGAAGTCGTGCCACAATAACTACTGCTATATGCCCGGATTGTGGTCATAATCGGGATGATCACATGTAGGCATAAACAATATTCTTGAATTAGATGGGGTTTCACCCCACCTGATTCTTAGAAGATGTTATCCATGCTAGTAATACTCACAAATTTGTTCGTTAGTGTCCATCTTTGATGCTCACCGCCTAATAGAGGATAGCGGTGATTAGTTAAAGCAATTCGGAGTGTTGGGGATAAAAGGAGATGATAGTGTGCTATTAAAAGATAAGGTCGCCATAGTGACAGGTGCTACCGGTGGAATAGGCAAGGCAGTTATCCGGAAATTATGTTCAGAAGGTGCTAAAGTGGCAGGGTTATATCGCAGTCAAAGTACGGTGGCTGATGAAATTCAGACAGAGCTTGCCGAACATGGCTTCGAGACATGCTTTTACAGGGGAGATATCACTGATGAAGCTTTTATTGCCCAAACATTCAAAAGCATTAAGGATAGATTTGGAAGGATAGATATTTTAGTGAATAATGCCGGCATTACCAAAGACGCTTTTCTTGCACAAATGCAGTGGGATGAGTGGAATGCTGTGTTTAGAACAAATTATTTAGGCACCTATGTGTGCACTAAGGAAGTTCTTCCATATTTGCTGGAAAGCACTAATTTATGTGAGAAAAAGTATGGAAAGGTAATAAACATAATTTCTATCTCAGCACTTTTGGGGCGGGAAGCCCAAACCAATTATAGTGCATCAAAAGGTGCGGTGTTGGGCCTTACACGTTTATTCTCCAGAGAATATTCCCATAAAGGTATCTTATTTAATGCTCTGGCTCCCGGTTTAATTGAAACAGAAATGATTAGGCACCTGCCGGATAATAAGAGGACAGGCATGATTGACTCAACTAATATGAAAAGGATGGGTAAAGCAGAAGAAGTAGCTGGAGCTGTACTCTTTTTGTGCAGTAGCCTATCCGATTACTGCAATAATACTGTTTTAACAATTGATGGTGGGATGTTAAGGTAAATGCCGGGTTCTATTTTACCGATAAACTCAAGTTTAGGGAGGGATCAACATTGGCCGTGCGCAGAAGAGTTGTAGTAACCGGTGTTGGAATATTTTCTTCAATGGGAAGAAGCAAATACGAAGTTATAGCTAATATGAAGAAAAATTCAACAGGGATTGGTGAAGTTTCCCAGTTTTCAACGGATCAGATGATCAGTAAATATGGAGCAGAAATCAAGGGTTATGTTGCGGAACCAGAGTTAAGCAGATATAGCAAGTGTACTCAATTTGGAATACATGCAGCAAAAGAAGCCCTTAAGGATAGCGGGCTGGATATCAAATCCCATAATGCTGATACCTTTGCCCTTTGTTTTGGTACATGCAATGGGGGAGTAGCTGAATTTGAAAAAGCAAAAAAAATAGTGGATTTGGATTATGAATATACTATTAACTTCCCCTTGTTTCAGCAGGGAGATGGTATAGCTGAGCATTTAGGTATAAAAGGGCCGGTGATTTCTAATGTGACTGCCTGTGCAGCCAGTGGCCATTCCTTAAGCGTTGGTTATGAAATGCTCTCTCAGGGAAAAATGACGGCTGTTTTGGTAGGTGGAGCAGACGCATTATCTGAGACAGTCTATGCTGGATTTAATAGTCTACAATCCTTAAGCCCCTCACCATGTGCACCTTTTGGTTATCCTACAGGGTTAAGCTTGGGGGAGGGTGCCGCCTTTGTAATACTGGAGCCATTAGAAAGTGCGCTAGAAAGAAATGCATATATATATGCTGAAATATGTGGTTATGGATTAGATCAGGACGCTCATCATATAACTGCTCCACACCCTGAGGGAGATGGGATAGCGCGGGCTGTTACCTCGGCTCTTAATCAGGCTGAAGTAAACCCTACGGAAATTGGTTATATAAATGTGCATGGAACAGGTACGGAAGCAAATGATGTTTGTGAATTAAAAGGAATCAGAAAAGCATTAGGGGATGATATGTTTCCCCAAATACCTCTAAGCTCCAGCAAAGCCTCTTTTGGACATACCTTAGGAGCTGCGGCCGCTATTGAGATGGTTAGTTCTTTAATAGCTATAAAGGAAGGCCTGCTCCCTGCTACTTTACATACTAAAACTTTGAGGGAAGGCTGCACAGAAGCCAATCATGTATTAAATGAAATGATTGCAGGATACCCACGGTATTTTTTATGCAATAATTCTGCTTTCGGTGGTCATAATTCTTCAGTTCTATTTAGGAATTGGCAGTTAAATCAGGTGTCTCACACAACTAAAAAAGAGTATTCCCCAAGAAGAGTTGGGATTATGGGAATCTCTATGGTTAATCAGTATGAACACATATCCGGCAATGATGGTATCGTAAATCATATGCAGGGCATTGATATAGAAAAAACTAGGAAAGAGGTAAAGGAGTATATTGCCTCCTTTTATGCTAGGAGAATGAGTATAATAACCCAGTACAGTATAGCCGGGATTATCCGATCTTTAAATGATGCAAATATTGAAGTAACTGCTGATAATTCCAAGGATATTGGATTGATTTTTGGTACCATGTATGGTGCTTCAGAGAACTTTTGTAAATATCTTAAAAAGATCTTTGAGCAGGGGTTATCCTTTGCCAGCCCTTTATATTTCCCGGATACCTCTGCCAATACGACTCCGGGCAGTGCTGCCATGAAGCTAGGAATAAAAGGAAGTGGCACTACTGTATCAACAGGTGGTAATGAAGGCCTTCTTGCTTCTTACATAGCTTATAATTTGGTTAGGAACGGATATCAACAATTATGCCTGGTGGGAGCTGCAGAAGAAACTTCTAGCTTTAGTAATGAAGTTAACCGGGTACTAGGTTTTCATAAGGGTAAATACCCCATAACTGAGGGTAGTTGCTTTATGGTTCTGGGGGACCTGGAGGAGCAAGATAAGCTAAATACCAGGTGCTATGGGGAAATAAGGGGTTTTGGTTTTTCCTTTGGTATGGATAATTACCAAAATGCTGTTCTGAATGCGTTAAATGATGCAGGTATTGATGTGGGGGATATAGACTTTGTATTTTATAATGACGATGGTATTGAGGAAAAGGGACTGTGTCAGAAAAAAAGTTTGGAAGCACTTTTTGTCTCAAGAGAAATACCCATTAAAACCTGCAACAATGTATTTGGTTATGCCTTGTCCGTAAGCTCTATGTATCATATATATCAGGCTGCAGATTGGCTTTTCAATTCCCAGGATCATCAGTATGCGTTAGTAGTCAGCTCATCTTATAATTGCGGGAACGCAGCTATGGTTATTGGAAGGGTGGGGTAAAGTCCGTGGAAAGCAAGGAAATAAGAAAAATAATATTATCTGAAGCACATCGGGAGGAAAATCTGCGCATAGCAGCTTACCTGCTAGAAAAGGGTTGTTATCTTACTTTAATAGCTAATGAAAGTGAAAAGCTCAACAGTTTTTTTAATAATCTTACTACTGAATATCAAAGCAGATGCTTTGTTAAATGCCTTGATGAGTATACAGAAATAGGAATTTCTGGAGCTATAGACAGTATCATAGATACGATGAAGGGAATAGATGTTTTTATTAATGGACTGTCAGGTACAAATGAAACGGCCCAGCTGAATCTGTCACCTAGCTCTTTTGGTAAAGAGATAGCTTCTGATTTTGATAGATTGTTTCTTTTAAACAGAGAAATTGTTCGCTATATGGTTAGGCAAAAAAATGGTAATGTCATATTTTTAATGATTGATGATATTTTACATTTTGCTGATTATCCTGTAAGTCCCGTAAATAATCAGGGAAGGCTTGCTTTAATGAAAAGTATGGCCAAGGAACTCCTCCCCTTTAAGATAAAAATTAACTCACTTACTTTTGGAATTCATGACCGGGGGTTTAAGCCGGCAGAGAAAAGGTCTATGAAAAAGAAGCTGGAGTTTTGTGCTTTAAAACCTCCTATTCCTGAATGGAAAGAATTGTTGCCAGCACTAGATGCCCTTATATATCCGCCATTCCAGTACATGACAGGTCAAAATTATTCTGCCAGTATTGGCACCAGTAATACTTAGGTTGGTTGCACCTTGTTGTCTATGGCACCGCGGCACTAGGCCATCCATGGTCGTCGGCCGCTCCTTGCCATCCGTGGCACCGCGGCACTAGACCATCCATGGTCGTCGAAAGGATGAGTAATTATGGATATTAAAGATAAAAAGCAAAATATTGTTTTTTCAAGAATGCCTCATGAATTATTAAAAACAGCACCTCCCTTTTTGTTTGTGGATAAGGTGCATGAGTTTGATAAGGAAGAACAGAGAATAATCTGCTCAAAACAGGTGGGGTATAATGAACCATATTTTGCAGGACACTTTCCCGGGGATCCTATCGTACCTGGAGTTTTAATAACTGAAATGGCAGTTCAAGCCAGTGCATTACTATTTACTGCAATTAATGATGAAGTTTTGCAGGAGGGCTATTTAGTCCGAACCAAGAATTTTAGCTTCTATAATTCGGTGCGACCCGGTAGCGGCATAATGCTAAGAGTTGAATTAGTAGAGCATGTGGGCAACTTTGTTACTACTAAGGCCCTAATAACACTTCAAGGAGAGAAAACAAGGGTTGCCAAGGGAGAGGTGGTCCTGTTCTTAAGGTGAAAAGTATTTGGGAAAAATTAGGAGCAACTGAAATTATAATGGATTTGCCCCTTTGGGTAGATAATATTCACTGTTTCTTGTTTAGAGGGAAGGATGGCTGGGATCTTCTTGATACGGGCATTTATACTCCTGGAGCAATGGAAACGTGGAAAGAGACCTTTCGCAAGCTAAGGATAAATCCCTTAGATATCAGGCAAATTGTTGTTACCCATGACCACGTGGATCATTTCGGGGCAGCAGGTGAATTACAGAAGCTGACCCAGGCCCCGGTTAAAATGATGATGCAAAAGAATAGCTTAGTTTCTTTAAAGGATTGGTTAAAGGCAATTCTTGATGAAGATAATGCATTTAATTACTTTGGCCTGCCTAGGGAGTTAAAAGAAAAAGTTATTTGGGAAAAAATCACCCAATTTAAAAACTGGGCCCCCAGTATTCCGAACATTGAGGATATAAGTGATCAGGAGACCATATTCCTTGGCTGTGAGCGTTATCAGATACTTAAATTGGCCGGACATTGTACTAATCAGATTTGTTTTTATCACCCGGATTTGGAAGTGCTTTTTGCAGGTGATACGCTGGTAACACCTAACCATTTGAATATCACCACTAAAGAACCGTTGACGGAGTATTTTAATTCTTTAGAACTGCTGCAAAAAAAGAAAATAGCCTATCTGATTCCTTCACACGGCAAGCCTTTTACAAGGGTTAAAATTCGCATAGGACTTATAGCTGAATATAGAAAACAGCAATTGGCAGCACTGAAGGAATACTTAGCAAAGGGAAGCACTGTATATCAAGCATATCTTTTCTTGCTATCCTCCAGCGGAGCCTTATCAGACTTGTTTTTTGGATTAACGGAGGTTTATTACTTTTTAGAGCACCTGGTTACACAAGGGGATATAAAAATGATAACTACAAAAGATTGCTTTTATTATCTGAATTTGAAAGGAGGTGAAAGAAATGAAATGGACGAGAGAAGATCTGGATGCAGCAATGGTAAAGATTGAGGAGCTTGCAAGTACAGATATGGAGTTTAGAAAGCTTTGCCTAAGTGACCCACATGCAGCTATTAAGGAAGCTACTGGTAAGGATGTAGACCCTGGCTATAAGCTAAAATTCTTAGAAAACGAAGATGGATATGAAACCTTCGTATTGCCGGACTTCAAAGGCTCAGGGGATGAACTGAGTGATTCTGATTTGGATAGCGTAGCAGGTGGCGGAACAAAATGGGACATTGGATAGGATGTTATTCTACTAGATTAGGGGTGAATTAGAATGGAATGGACCAGAGAAGATCTGGATGCAGCAATGGCTAAGATTGAGGAGCTTGCAAGTACAGATATGGAGTTTAGAAAGCTGTGCCTTAGCGATCCCCATGGAGCGATTAAGCAGGCAACCGGTAAGGATGTAGATCCTGGCTATAGATTAAAATTCATAGAAAATGAAGGTGGATATGAAACCTTCGTACTACCGGATTTTAAAGGCTTAGGAGATGAGCTGTCTAGTGCTGACTTAGATTCAGTAGCTGGTGGAGGCTCTTCAACTAAAAGTTTTTAATTAGTTTTGGTAAGCATATCCGTATTTGGGCATTTAAATCGTAAAGTCCAAATACGGAGTGCTTTGTCCTGTAAAAAACCTAAATTTTGGCTATGGTATTGATGCAAATTGGAGGAAGCAAAGTGTATTATATAGAGCAATTAAATGAAACTATGATCAAAGATTTTGAAAAACTAACATATACCGAGTTTAGGCCTCTGCTTTACAAAGCAGGAGGTGATTCGTCCGTTATTGCCTTTGGCGCATTTAGTTATCCTGCTCAGCCGATAGGACTCATCCTTGGAGAAGTTACAAAAGATGGCTGTATGTTTATCTACACAGTATTTGTTAAGCCCAAATATCGCAGATGTGGTGTAGCGACAGCCTTATTTAAAGAAATGGAGCAGGCTGCGGTGGCTAAAAATTGTTGTGGGCTTAGCCTGGGATTTATCCACGATAATCCATATAGTGAACTGTTTAATAAATTGCTCCAAAAATGTGGTTGGGAAAGACCTGCTCAAACCGTAATGCTTCTTTATAAAATGAATATGGAGGACCTTCTTGCGGAGGATGCACCAATATTTGCAGAAATGGAGTTACCTGCCGGTTTAACTGTAAGCAACTGGCAGGAGCTTAGTAAGCAGGAGTTTGAAGAAATAAAAAAAGGCAAGGGCATTTGGTACCCTGAGTTGACATCTCCCTTTTTGGAAGAGGAACGAGTTGACCCCTTTAATTCAGTATTCCTAAGAGATGAAAACAGGGAGATAATCGGTTGGACAATAACTCATCGCTTAGATTCAGAAACTATGCTCTATCGTAATATCTTTGTGAAAGATGAATATCGCTCCATGGGCTATGCAATGCTCCTAATGGGGAATGCCATTTGGCGTCAATATGACCGGGGGATTTATAAGCTGATGTTTTGCGTTCATGTGAAGAATAAGAACATGAATAGAATTGTAAGTAGGTTTATGAAACCATTTAAATATACAGTTAAAAAGAAGCTGCAGTTCAGTAAGATTTTATAGTTATAAAGAGGGGAGCAGTTATTATGTCAGATATAGAAAAAATAAAACAAGTTATCAAGGAAGATATTTTAATCAAACGTCTGGAATTAGAAGATATAACGGCTGAAGAGATTGAGGATAATACACCTTTATTTGGTGAAGGCTTGGGACTTGATTCTGTTGAAGCCCTTGATGTTGTAGCGGGATTAGAACAATCTTTTGGCGTAAAGCTCCAGGGTGTTTCTCCCAAGGAATTCCAAAAGCACTTATACTCTGTAGAGACTATTGCCCAATATGTGGTTGCTAAGGATGGAAAGATAATTGCCTAGTTTATTTTGACTTTAATTTATATCAATTCAGGGGGGATGTTATGAATAGCCTTAATGGAAAGGCTTTACATAGCTTATTTGAAGAGCAAGTTAAAAAAACTCCTGATAATATTGCTGTTGTGTATAGAGATAGGGAGTATTTAAGGTATTTTGAGTTAAATCAGCAAGCCAATCAGTTTGCAAAAAAGCTTCTAGCAGAGGGTTTAAAAAAGGACCAGGTTGTAGCACTTAAAATGAATCGGTCCCCTGCTTTTATTATTGCTATCTTAGGAATCTGGAAGGCGGGAGGTATTTATTTACCGATAGATACCAGTTTGCCTAAGGAACGAGTGAATTACTTAATTAAAAACGCCTGCCCTAAGTTTGTTATTGAAGATGTCGATTTTGCTGAAATTGAAAAATATTGTCCCGACAACTTACAAGAGTCCATTTTTGGAGACGATTTGTCATGTCTTATGTATACTTCTGGCTCTACGGGTTTACCTACGGGAGTGTTAATAGAGCACAGGGCTGTAATAAACGGAATTGTCTGGGCTCAAAAACATTTTAATTATAGCTCGGAGGATGTTTTTTTAGTTAAAACTTCAATATCATTTGTGGACTCTTTACGCGAAATATTTTCTCCTCTCATAAGTGGAGGAAGAATATCAATTCTAGGTGCTGAAGGGAGTCGGGATATTAGGGAAATTATTGCTGGAATCGAAAAAGATAAGGTAAGCTATATAGGTTTTGTACCGACAATGCTTGCCGTTTTTTTAGAATATATTAGGGAGAACAAAGCTTATTCTAAGGTTAAAAGCCTTAAAACTGTTTTTGTCAGCGGAGAAGCCTTGAATTTAAAGCTGGTACAGGATTTTAATGAAACCCTATATAAAATAAATAGCACGGTTTTATATAATACATATGGGTTAACTGAGGCTAATGATATTACCTTTGAAAACTGTTCCCAAGAAGATGATTTGCCATGTGTTTCAATAGGTAAACCTGTTGATAATGTAAATATCTATATCTTAGATGATGAGTTGAAAGCCCTACCTGCAGGTGAGGTCGGAAATCTCTGGGTTGCAGGTTGTGCTCTTTTAAGAGGCTATCATAATAATCTGGAATTGACTGAGAAGAAATTTAAAGCTTTGCCCGGCGTAAAGGGGAAGGCTTTTTACACCGGAGACCTGGCTCGCTGGCTTGAGGACGGTAGACTTCAGCATATGGGAAGAAAAGACCGGCAGGTAAAAATCCGAGGTAATAGAGTGGAATTGGGTGAAATTGAATACCGACTATTGAAGCTTGATGGCATAGAAAAGGCGGTTGTTACTTCAATCCCTGAATCAGGTAATACCGGGAGGAGCAACTGTAGTTTAGTTGCCTATTATGTATCGGAAAAGATACTGGAAATAAGAGGAATTCGTAATTATCTTTTAACTGTTTTACCCGATTTCATGATTCCTAATTATTTTATTAAAATGAGGGAGCTACCTTTAACCCCTACAGGTAAAATTGATGTAAAGGCTTTACCTAAGCCCAATGAACTGGAGAGACCTAGGCAAAGTTCCAGGGTAAAACCATTATCGCCCACTAATGAGATTGAAGAAAAGCTAACAGCTATCTGGGAAGAATTATTGGGGACATATAATATTGGAGTAAACGAAGATTTCTTTGAATTAGGTGGTCATTCTTTGCTGGTAATCATGACGACCCTCCGGATTCAAAGGGAGTTTAAAGTAGAAATTTCTCTGTTTAATCTTTTTAGGGCCAGGACAATACAGGAGCAAGCCAAATTGATTGAAGCCCAGAAGAAAAAGAGGGGCTTACCAAAGGACAAAAATATTGCCTTATTAAATCAAAAAAAAGCAAGAAGTTTGTTTTGCTTCCCACCTGTTGGAGGATATGGATTATATTTTTTACAATTTGCTAGGGAAGCTTCTAAACATTCAGTTTATGGTTTTAATTTTATTGAACATGAGAATCGCTTACAAGAATATACATCCCACATCATAAAACGTCAGGGCGAGGGACCATATATTTTACTGGGTTATTCAGCAGGGGGAAACCTGGCCTTTGAATTGGCGAAGGAAATGGAAAGACTGGGGCTTCAGGTAGGGGCATTAATCCTGGTTGATAGTATCAAAAAACAAACTGTAACATATCGCTCTGATATAGAACGGGATAAAGTGATTAAAATGCTGTATAATGATATTATTTTCAAAGACTTTGAACATTATATTCCCAATGAAGAAATTAAGAGGTTTGTTCTGGAAAAGGCCAAGAAAAATCTTTTATATATGGATCAGTTGGTAAATGAAGATGAAATTTCTGCTGATATTCATCTTATTCGGAGAGGTACAGAAAAATCCAGCATTGAATTATCTTATCTTCAGGGAGAGGATTTATCTTGTGAAATTGCTTCCTGGAAAAAATCAACAAAGGGAAAATTATATGAATACCAAGGATATGGAGCTCACTTTGACATGATGCAAGGAGATTATGCCAAAGAAAATGCCAGAATCATTGAAAAAATATTAGGTACTATTTACACCACAGGATAAGACTCTTTCTTTTATAAGCGGTAGTCTATATCCTATGGTGTAAGCAAGATTAAGAATTAACATAAAGAGTTGAATATAAATGTTAAAAGTAGTGGCTTTACATTGTAGCGAAAAACTTGATAGTCAAATATTTCAGGAAATCCTTTCATTTCTAGATGAGGATGAACAAAAAAAAATATTAAGTTTTTACAGATGGCAAGATGCCCAGAGAAGCTTGCTGGGGAAGTTCTTAGTCCGTGCCATCATCTGTAAAAGGTTTCAGGTTAAAAACGGGGATATTAAAATTATGAGAAGTAAAATGGGAAAACCTTATGCATATAATATTCCTCAGGGATCATTTAATATATCTCATTCTGGTGCTTGGATTGTTGGAGCGTTTGACAGTTTACCTGTAGGTATTGATATAGAGCAAATTAAGGAAATAGATCTTGATATGGCGAGGAAAATACTTGATATAGACGACTTTGAAGAGCTGATGAGGAAGAAGGAATCCGGACTTTCGGATTATTTTTACAAGTGCTGGACTTTTAATGAAAGCTATTTGAAGATGCTGGGACAAGGGATTTCTATTCCCTTGTTAAGTGTTAAAAAACTTTCTGATAAAGCTTTTTTAAAGACTTATCCCATCGACACCAATTATGTATTATCAGTATGCTCTAATTCTCATATATTTCCAGAAAATATTACATTTACGGATATTAAGAAGCTTCTTAAATGTATAGAGGTCTAGATAATAGATATGGAAGAATTAAACTGAGCCTGGAAATAGGCTCTTTTGTATTAATAATAAGCTTTTATTTAATATTGATATATATCGATCATCTATCTTGAAATAAAAAAGAGCAAATTCCACTAAAATAGTGAATTTGCTCTTAATCATTATCAACATTGATTTACTTCTCTAGATTTTAATCTTATTACAAAAGTAAAGAATACTATAGCAGGTAACAAATAAATCAAAAAAATTATATAAAAAGTGGATTTAGAAGAACTGAAGAGAGATGTCATCCCTTGCCATATTTTTATATGTGAATCGTAGATATTAACAGAAATAAGTTCATCAACATGGATATATTTCTCCGAATCTCCTTTTTTATATATCTGTCCACTTAACATTTCTTCTGAATATATCCAACCCTCATTATTCATATATTCTCTAAAGCTGGGGTTTTCTTCATTGGGCAGGAATTTCATAAGGTATAAATTATGGGGATATAATTTAACAATTTTAGCTTCAGAAAATACAAATTTTCCTAAGGGGATTACAGGTATTAGCATGCCATAAAGAAAAATCAATCCTGCAATCATCAGAAGGACTATTTTTTTTGCTCTGGGCTTTTTCATAATTTTTCTCCTACAGATTTGTTATAAAATAATGCTAAAAGGTATTTTATTAATGTATATTAAAAATTATCAGATATCAAGGGGTTTTAAATAGGTGTATAACAATTCATAGATTTCATAGTCTAAGGGAGATTACTATATTATGAATAAAACAACCCAATTAGGTGAAGAGAAGATCTCTACCTTGTTAATAAAATTTTCTATTCCCGCTATTACAGGGATGTTAGTGAAGGCCCTATATAATGTAGTGGATAGAGCATTTGTGGGAAGAGGAGTGGGATCTTTAGGTATTGCAGGAGTGACAGTTGTTTTTCCCCTAATGATGTTTTTAGTGGCCTTTGGTATGCTTATAGGATTAGGGGGCGGTGCTCTATGTTCGTTATATTTAGGTAGAGGAGAAAAAGAGCAAGCTAATGTAATTCTAGGTAATGTTGTAATACTGGATGTAGTTGTGATAGGTACTTTGTGTCTAGGTGGATTGTATTTTATGGAGCCTATCTTAGAGTTATTTGGTGCTAGTGAACTGGTAATGCCGTATGCCAAGGATTATTTTCGTATTATTTTATGGGGCGGCATATTTAATGAGATAGGCTTTGGTGTCAATAATTTTATTCGGGCAGAAGGTAATCCTTTAATAGCTATGTGTACCATGCTTATCGGTGGTATTTTGAACATTGTCTTGGACCCTTTATTTATTTTTGTCTTTGACTTAGGTATTAAGGGGGCGGCCTGGGCTACTGTTATATCACAAATAGCATCATCTATCTGGGTAATGCATTATTTTTTGCGGGGTAATAGCGTATTAAAAATTTATAAAAAGAATTTAAGATTAAGAGTAGACATAGTGAAAAAGATTATTAAAATGGGTTCTGCCCCGTTTGCAATGCAGATTGCAGCCAGCTCCATTCAAGTGATTTTAAATAATATATTAGGAATATATGGGGGAGATTTAGCGATTTCGGGGGTAGGGATTATCAATAGTTTTTTGATGGCTATGCAAACCTTATTATTTGGAATTAATCATGCAGCTCAACCCATCATCGGATTTAATTATGGAGCAAGGAAATATGAACGAGTGAAGGAAACTTTGAAATTAGCTATTTTTGCGGGTACATTTATTGTTTCAACAACCTATATTTTGCTTAAAATATTCCCTACGGAAATTATTACTTTATTTAATAGAGATAATCAAGAACTTATAGAATTTGGCTCCAGAGCAATACAGATTTTTTTATTTGCCCTGCCGGTTGTAGGTTTTCAAATAGTCAGTGCTAATTATTTTCAAGCTGTGGGAAAGCCATATAAAGCTATGATACTGAGCTTATCTAGGCAAGTAATTATCTTTTTACCGGCAGTCTTGATACTACCTAAGTTTTGGGGATTAGATGGTGTCCTACTTGCTCAACCGGTTGCTGATATTACGGCAGCTATTTTAACAGGAATTTTATTAATTTTTGAAGTTAAAAGATTAGATCAGGATTATAAAAGTGCTAATTCCATTTAACTTTAGAAAAGGATATGTATGGCTATCAGATGACTGAGAAACAGAATAATTTATGACATGAGAACTAGGAGATACTTGGGTATTATTTTAAGTGGTATATTCTTTGGTATTATAATTAATAAAATAATAAATGAGGATACCATAGTTGGCATCCTCATTTCATTAGAAGCTGGTGTTGACACTGTAGTTTTTGATTTATTTCTCAACCAGGGGGCGTAGCCCCTTCTTTATCACATAAGTTGATTCAAGAATTCTAAAATAGTTTTACAGTATTCATCATCATCCAAAATATTTTTAAAATCACAATTTTCTACAATAAAGTGTTCCTGCGAATTCCTCATCCATGTATGAACATTAGGATTTGCTTTCTTCAATCTTTCTGTACTGATTGAAGGCACCTCGGTATCTCCTGTACAAGCAACTAATAAAACGGGACGTTCTTTAGCATTTTTAATTTGTTCTATTGGTTTGACTTTATTTACTGTATCAGTACCAAACACCGTTTGTAAAGCGAGTTTCACAAGGGGTTTTTCTATTATTCTAATAGAGCCTGGTATATGGTATTGTTCGGCCAAGTCCATTACTACATCTTCAAAAGATGAATAAGCTGACATTGCAATTATAGCATCTATATCATTAATTTGTCCGAAAGCATTAATTGCAATTGAACCACCCATTGATACACCATGTAATACAATCGGAACATCTTCATATTTTTCATTATTTTTTATATAGTTGACAACAGCACGAACATCATTTGTTTCCTCATATCCCAAGCAAATTCGATTGCCATCACTTTGCCCATGTCCCCGAACCTCAAGAAGTATAGTTGCATAACCGTTTCCCTTCATCCATGCAGCATGGCCGTAAAAATAGGTTATGGAAGGTTGGACAATTCCTGTCAAATATATGATTACAGCTTTAGGTTTTTCTACATAAATTTCGGAACACCAAACATTTAACTCGTCTTCTGTTTCTAAATATATTTGCGTTTCATCAAGTGAGTAATCTGACGCATAATAAATATCCTGCAAAGGATATTTTTCTGTTGCATAACCTTTGTAATCAATATGGTGGTTAAGAAATAAAGGAATTGCAACAAAAGGCGTGATAATCATAAATACACAACATATAATCAATGTGATTACGGCTACTTTTATAATGCTTTTTAACAATCTTTTTTTAGTAGAGTGTTCAGTTATGTTATTCAATTCAATATTTTCCCATCCTGTTTCATTGCGATAATCCATTAATTCCCACCCGCTTACATAAATACATGTACTAAAACCAGCCGTTTAATATAAATGAAACAAAACCCAAATCCATCTAATTAACCATGTTACTATATTTAACAGTCTTTTAAAAGAATACAATTTTAATAATAATTGAGAGAAGTAGTTTTACGATGACGTGATAAAATCACAATCATTGACTTTATGTGATATAAAAATTTCAGTGTTAAACAAACTATTTTCTTTCCTACTTTTTTAATCACCTTATTTTTCTCCTTGCTTTTAATTTTAATATTTGAGTTTACTATTGACATATATCGATCATCTATATATATTTATGATATATAGATGATCGATATATAGGGGGATAATTCATGACTATTAATAAAAGCTTATTAACGGGCAGTACAACCATGCTCATACTAAAGTTACTTGATGATCAGGATATGTATGGCTATCAGATGATTGAGGAACTTGCCAAAAGGTCAGATCATACCTTTTCTTTAAAGGCAGGAACCCTTTATCCTTTACTACATACCCTGGAAGATCAGGGGATGGTAAGATCTTATGAAAGAAATGCCGATAACGCCAGAGTCAGAAAATATTATAGCCTTACTAAAAAAGGGGATGAAATGCTTGCTGAGCAAAAGCAGGAATGGAAAACTTACATCTCTGCTGTTAATCAAGTGTTACAAGGAGGTGTGAATTTTGCCTGAGGATACTAAAATAAAACAATTCTTAGTAACAGTCTGTGAACAAATAAGATGGAAAAAGGCTCATAGTGTGATTTCTCAAGAGCTTGAAGATCATATAATTGACCAAAAAGCGGCGTTTGTAGCTGAGGGATTAGACGAAGATACTGCTACGGATAAAGCACTAGCAGAAATGGGAGATCCTATTCTTATTGGCTCGGAGCTTGACCATACCCACAAACCTAAAATTGAATGGAGCATAATTTCCTTGACTGGCATTATACTTATGCTGGGAATTGCTGTTAGATTACTTGTTACTTCTGAATTTAACATGCAGGGGGTGTTGATAAACAGTATAATAAGCGTGGTACTGGGTATGGCTTGTATGACAATTGCTTACTTTTTAGATTTTACAACCATAGGAAAATACCCCAAGTCAATTTTTTTAGGGCTTATTGGTGTATCACTTGGCGTCATGGCGGTATCACCGGTTATAAATGGAAGATATTTTTATGTACAATTTGTTTTATTGCTTTTTCCTACAGCTTTTGCAGGAATAATTTATGACATGAGAACTAAGGGATACTTGGGTATTATTATAAGTGGTTTATTCTTTGGTATAGTAGCATGTATTGCTTTTATCATCCCCAGCTTTTCAAGTGTGCTACTATATTCGTTAACCTGTCTTATTTTACTTACCTTTGCCATTACAAAAGGGTGGTTTAATGTTAATAAGCTAATGGCACTATTGCTTGTGTATATCCCCATGATTATTACATTATTTGGTATTGTAATTAGTAAACCTTATCGTATCAAAAGACTGTTAATAGCCATAAATCCCTTTCTTGACCCCAAGGGTGCCGGATACATTGGGACAATAAAAAGAGATTTGTTAGCCCACGCAAAGTTCTTTGGTCAGGGAGACTTAGGAATAAATTCCGGGCTCATGTTACCAAATATAAATACTGATTATATACTAACTTATTTAATACATAGACTTGGTTGGATATCATTTATCGTGATAATGACTGCCATACTAGCTTTCATTATCCGTGCTTTTATCCTCTGCTCCAGGCAAAAAAGCGTTCTGGGAAAATTAGTATCCACTTCCGTCTTAATTACATTTACAATGCAAGTTGTTCTTTATGTTGTAAACAACTTAGGGTTCCAATTGTTTCCTCCCTTAACAATGCCCCTTATTTCTTATGGAGGAACAGCCACAATAATAAACATGACTCTCATTGGTATCATGCTTTCGGTATATAAGTCAGGGCACCTAGTTCATGATAATCTAAGGACTTCTATATGGAAAAGGAACAAGCTAATTGAGATAGTTGACGGTAAAATTATTATCGATTTGCATAAATAAAGAATGCTAGCAGATATATCTGCTAGCACAGTTTTTTCTAAATTAGCAAGGTATGAACATATTTTATCTTATGTAGATGCTCACAAAAATCAGTAAAGATTACTTATTATTATCTTAAAAATTGGCGTCTCTTTATTATGTAAATAAAGAGAAGTGATTAATTTTCATTTATTATTGTATAGTTGAAAATGCAGCAGGAATCTCCATTTGTTAGACATTTTGGTCGGTCCAGCTTCATACCGAAGCCTTCATAAAGAGCATAATCAATCTGACAGTAGAGAGCTCCTAGGGCCAGACCTTCATTACCATATTGAGCCCAGGTTTCTGCCATGGGACAATAAGTGACTAATCCATTTTCATCCCGTTTCCAATCTGGTGTGCCAAAGTCCTTAATCTTGTTGTAAGTATCTTTTCCAATAGGGGATAGTCCAAGGGACAATGCATCATGTTTCATAGCTTCAATTCGAGATTTGGCCATGTTTTCAACTGCTGCTTTGATAGCTTTCTTGCCTTCTTCTTCACCAAGACGCTCAATCAATTCTTTTGCCATAAAATAATACATTTCAGCCATTAGTTTTGACAAACGCATAGGGAGTGGTTGGTTATATTTAATATCGCTCATTATCAAAGTATCTCCTTTTTATAGTTGTGTTTTGTATATAACATTCATAAAATATTTGAAAACTTGATTTTTCAAAATACTCGTTGAAAAATAGGGAATTGATTGTGTCCCTCCTTTGTTGATCATTTTTTGGCTTACCTGTCATATCCTCTTTTTCAAAGTTATCTTAACGTTGGGATTCAAAGGGCTATTCCTTGGTTTTCTGCTAAGTATGAACCTTCATTTTGTAAGCTCCGATCATAGCAAGCATCCCCGTAACCTCATTTTACCACGGATGTTAGTGGATAAAGACAAAAACCAGCATTCATCCTCAACTTGCTTACTTCTTTGATTGCACTTTAACAGAAAATTTAAATAAA
>JAHDSB010000041.1 GCA_018433015.1 Clostridia bacterium
GCGCTTCATCCTTATTATTATAGACTCTAAACTCGGCAGTTTTGTTGCAGTCAAAAAATTCCTGGGTTGGTAGGGCTATACGTTCTCCTGACCAGCTCCTATCAGCTTTAATCCCAAATAGATTATTCCCTTTTACAGTCAATTGTGACTCTCCCCACCCAGATTCCAAAATTGCCTGGGCAATAGAAATTGAAGGAAAAATTCCGTACATATAATAAAGTTTTTTTGCTTCTTCTGTAAGCTCACCAATAAACTTACTTTTTGCCGAAGCTGCTACTACCCTGTTTTTATTAAAGCCTACACCTTGTAAATCTGCTAAATAACCATAGACACGCTTCTGTTCCTTTTTCTCTAGTGATAATATGTCAAGGACCTCCGGTAAATTCCTTAAACCATACTTTTTGTTATGTAAACTACTTGTACTTTTTTCTACGATAAAAGCACGGGCTAATTCTTCCGTAGCTTGACTATTAATATCCTTAAATTCATTATCAAACCTAACTCCGTCTATAGCAGCTAAGTATTGCCAATTGAGCTGGGCTTTTCCTGCACTGACTTGGTCCGCAATTTCTATATATGAGTTAACATCTAGCTCTCGGATATTTAGATGGTCCGCAAATATCTTGTTATAAAATAATCCCAGACTTAAACCTGTAATAAAAAAGAAACTGAATGTTATTACGATTCCTTTGACTCGTCTTCTCTTTCTTCTTATTTTAACCACACCTTTTGCTTAATATTCCCATATAAGAAGACGTACACTTTTGACAAATCCCTGCAAAATCTTACAATATTCTTTAAAAAAACTATTAGTCTCCGGGAAACAAGCTATTCTCTAGTGAGATGAAATAATTAATAACCGATGATATAATTAGGTTCAATAATTCAGTATTACGGAGAGTATTTTAGCCCTTGTTAAGGAGGTACTAGATGGAACTATGGATTAGCTTTGTAACAGTACTTGGTGTGGGAGTCATTGAACTATGGTTAGCCATTCCTACCGGTGCGGCCTTACAACTTCATCCTGTACTTAATGGCTTAGCTTCGGCCCTAGGGGCTATTATAGGGGCGCTATTAGTTATTTTTCTGGGCGATCGTTTGCGTAATTGGATATTAAAAAAACGAGGTAAAGCTAAAGGACAGGAGAAGAGAGGGTGGATTTATACTGTCTGGGATAAGTATGGTGTGATAGGCTTAGGGCTGCTCTCTCCCCTTATCACAGGAGCCCCTCTGGGAGCGGCCATCGGTATATCACTGGGAGCTTCCCCTGGTCGTCTCCTTTTTTGGATGGCTCTGGGTATTGTAGTGTGGTCTCTCATCTTAACAACAATCACCACCTTGGGGCTTACACAGCTCCAGGTTTTTTAATAATCTCTCCCTAGTAAAAATTTAGCTTTGTCTAAGGGGCTTTCTATAGTAAAGACCTTAAAAATTGTAGCTTATACAAATATATGAGGCGTTGGCTTGAGAATCTTATCTTCTCTTGCCAACGCCTCATATATTTTAAACAAGAATCAGTTCTGTTAGAATCTCTGTCTTAACAAAACCCTCCCTCAGGAAGAATACTCGGGAAAGGGGCTGGGCTCCTCCTTCTTATATGTTAGATAAGTAACAATTAGCAGACATACCAGCGAAGCCAAGGACCCGGGTATAGCAGAACCTAAGCCACCAGGCTCACCCATGAATTTCCAGACTATACTGATAATAAAGCCTGCTAAAATCCCGGCCACGATTCCTTCTTTAGTTGCTTTCTTCCAAAACAAGGCCACAAAAGCGGGGATTCCTAAAGAAGCAGCATAAAAGGTCCAAGCAAACATTAAAGCATTATAAGCTGCTCTAATTTTGAAGGCTATCACTAAGGCCAATAAACCTAAGGATACGGTAAATACACGGGCCAGTAATAATTCTTTTTCCATCTTAATATTAGGATGCCTTTTTTTAATAATATCATTAACTATGGTTTGGGTAGCCATCAACAAGTACGTATCGGCCGTGGACATTAAAGCCGCCAACATTCCGGCTATGCCTAAACCTGTCATGCCGGCAGGTAAATAGTGTATAACCATAGCGGGAACAACTGCATCGGCAGAACCGTAGGTTTCCACCAGGTTAGGAAGCAAGATAAACCCGCACAATCCCACGATGAGGGTAATAACGATAGTAATGGCATAAACAAAGGTTCCCAGATACATACCTTTAGAGGCATCACCCTTGCTTCTAGCAGCAAAAGCCCTCTGCCACATCTCTGCTCCTGCCATGGTAAAAACTAAATTAGTAAAAATCCACCCTATAATCTGAGAATCGGGTTTTATGGATAACATTTCCCCCGGTATCTTCTCCAGAAGTGTCCCAATCCCCCCTACTTCACCCACAGCAATAAAGGGAAGCACAAGATATACAGCTAATAATAAGACAAAAAATTGCACTACATCGGTGTAAACCACACCGAATAAGCCGGAACATGTGGTATAGATAAGTACGATGAATAAGGCTATACAGGCTCCCATTTCATAAGTAATTCCCCAATCGGCTCCAAAGGTTTTTAATACTATGGCTGTACCCGTAATTTGGGACCCTACTGTAGCCATCATAGTGAAGGCAATAAGTACGGCTGACAGGTACCGTACAGTTGAACCAAAACGGAACTCCATTAAATCAGGAATAGATGAAATGTTATGCTTTTTGCCGATAACCTGGATCCGGCCAGAAAAACCGGAAAAGACAAACATTCCTATTAAATAAGGAATTCCTAGCATTAAAGAAACGGCACCTTTACTGTACGTTACTCCTCCTCTGCCGATCATAGCTCCGCCCCCCACGATAGAGGCACAAACAGTAGCCATGATGACAATAAAAGGTAAAGATCTGCCTGCCAGATAATAATCCTCAGAAGATTTTACTTTCCTAGAAAAATATACGCCAATGGAAATTAAGAAGATCATGTATACAGCGATAATAACATAGTCCAACCCTGTAATATTCGTTGAAAGCATGGACCAACCCCCTCTGTAAGTCAAAATTTTTAGATAATTTTCCCATTTGTATACAATCGGTATACTTTCCTACTTATAAAATAATACACTTAATCTCATTTGTCAAATGATTGCATATATTCACATATATTCAGGAACAAAAAAAATCCCACTATTCTGTGAGATTTAATCTTCCCTCAATCCTATATTTTAATTAACACCTTAATTGTTTTTATCTCAGGAGCTGCTTGATGTATTGTTCAACTCAGAATACTAGATATCAGGATTATAGATAGGCGTAACACTTTCAAAAATAGCCATAGTTAAGTTTTTATAGGTGTTCTTGACATGATTGTACATAGTCTCGGCACACAGGTTAGCATCCCGTGTTTCCAAGGCTGCTATTAACTCTTTATGTTCTTTTAAGGCATGGGATTCTTCAATGGAAGTGGAATAAAAGCGATCATAAAAGATAAGAAAGATATTGCTTTTGGTCAACATTTCCCCCACATATTTTATATAGTAACTGTTATGAGAGGCTTCCGCCACAATCATGTGCATTTCATTATTATGATTGATAAATTCCTCAAAATTCTTAGATGAATGTTCATTAATTTGATTTTCAATGAGTTTTTTCATCCGTCCTATTTGATTAGCTGTAATATTTTTGGCCGCCAACCGGGCCGTTTCCCGTTCTAACAGGAGCCTGCAAGAAAACACCTCCATAAATTCTTCAATGGTAGGCTGGGTTACGAATGCTCCTTTACGGGGAATTATGGTTACCAGACCCTCATATGATAATTTCTTTAAAGCTGCTCTGATGGGAGTTCTGCTCACCCCAAATTTCTCCGCTATAGTGGCCTCCACCAGTTTGGAATTAGGGGGGATTTCTCTAGTCCAAATAGCCTGTCTAATCATATTGTATACTTTCATCTCTGTATCTACAGACTTTTCCTTTTTCATTTGTGAACCTCCTCACATACTTGCCAGCACTTTATCTACAAGTATCTATTTCAGATATATTGTATCATAAAGCTGAGGTTCTGTTAGTACTTTTTTACTAAAATGTGAAAAAGAAAAAGCAACTATTAATACTATTAGTATACAATAACCTAATTATATCTATACTTTTAGTATTCTTCAGTTGCTAAAAATTGAAATATATTTTTTATTTTTAAATTAATTTTTTATATCTATGGTTTAAAAGAGGGCTTCTTGTTCCATCAAGGATAATTCTGTCCCTACCCCTTTTTCTACGGCTTTTTCATAAACCTTAGCCGCTACAGCTATATCTTCTATGGCCATTCCAATATTAATAGCCATGATTCGTTCCCTATTGCTTTCCCGGCCGGGCTTTTGGCCTGTGACTATTTCTCCTAATTCACCATGCAGAGTTGGTAATCCGTCGGGGAATGCGCCATGGGAAGCGAAATATTTTGTCTGTTCCCAATCATCTGTAACAAATTTATCTACTCCTAAGATAGCATCTCCATGCCAGGCTCTGCTGGCTTCCAGGCCAAAACAGCACACGCCGGGTTTTAACCAGGATAAAGGCACGATAGGTTGGGACAAACGTTGGGTAGCCGTTAAAACTAAATCTGAATTTTTAATAGCCTCTTCAATATTAGATACGGGCATTACTTCGATATCTAACTTAGTGGAAATATCTTCAGCATATTTCTTCCGTGCTTCCTCTTTGATATCACTAACATAAATTACTTTTAAGTTGGGAACTACTTCTTTCAACATAATGGCATTAAATCTGCCTTGGACCCCGGCTCCAATTACCGTGAGGGCACTGGCATTCTTGGCAGCACAATACTTAGCCGTTACGGCTGTAACGGCAGAGGTCCTTACAGCCGTAAGCCAGCGGCAATCCATTACACTCAGAGGCATCCCTGTTTCAGGATCATTTAGAATTAAAAGGCCCGCAATCTGAGGCAGATCATACTTATAGTTTTCCGGATAGCCACTTACCCATTTGATCCCACAGACATCTTGTTCCTGTAACCAAGCAGGCATGGCGTGAATAAATGTCATCGGTCGGGTATGAACTCCCGGCTTAGGTGGCATCTCTACCTTTTTCCTGCCGTGTTCCGCCAGGGCACCTTCCACAATATCAATAATTTCTTTATAGGGGATATCAAGATTTAAGATATCTTCCTGTGATAAATAAGTAAAACCAACCTTTTTCATAAAATTCACGCACCTCTCTGTATATTTTTTAGCTATTTTTGTACAGCTTTCAGCTGCCTTACTTTTAGCATAAAACTTTTCTTTTAAACTCCCCTCTTGTCCACAAAGCCCTATTTTAAGCTGGGGCATTAGCTGTATTATCCTGGAGTTCCACCGTTTCTGCCCCTTGGGGATCAATTTTTTCCGTAAATACTCCTGTGAAGGCATAGATAATAACTAACAGCATGGCAATCCAATGATTGAAAAGATAAGGCATAAATTCTTGCCAACTTACCCCTAAGGCTCCTAATATTACTAAGTGTCCTCCGCTCCAAGGAACATAGGCCCCGGAATAACAAGCAGATTCCACGACGGCCCGGGATAAATTGGTTTTTTCCAGCCCCGCCGCTTTAAAGGCCGGTTCATACATCCGACCATTTAAGATCATGGATACATAAACGCTGCTGGATAAATACACGGTAAGAACGCTGGTAAAAAGGGAAATGATTGCTAAGGGGCCGGGAGTGGATGTAGCATTTCTCAGTTTTTCCATGATAGCATCTAAGATACCAATAACTTCCACTGTGCCTGCAAAAGCAAAGGCACAAAAGATAATTAATACTAAGCCCATCATGGAAGATAAGCCTCCGCCGCTCAATAATTTGTCGATACCTTCTACCCCGGTGGAAGCCTGAAATCCACTGTACAAAATGCTGAGCATTTTATTTACAGGTATCCCCTGGAAGACAATAGCCAAGAGGGCTCCCAAGGCCACGCCTATCACTAGTACCGGGAGAATAGGTTTTTTCTTCACAGCCAAAACGATTACTACTGCGGGAGGTAGGATTAAAAGAAGATTAAAGTGATAGGCAGCCCCTAACCCTTGGACGATAGGATCAATGATGGATGCATCGATAGAACCACTACCGCCATAGAAGAATCCCATTATTCCGAAAATTATCATAGCTAAAAGGGAAGAAAAACCGGAAGTGGGGATCATGATCTTAAAAAGATTAATTACACTGGATCCCGTAATAGCTGCCGCCAAATTGGCGGAATCGGAAAGAGGACTCCATTTATCCCCCAGGAAAGAACCTGCTACAATAGCCCCCGTAGCTACTCCTACGGGAATACCCAGACCTTGCCCGATACCCAACAAAGCTACACCAAAGGTTCCCACAATAGCCCAGGATGAACCGGTAGCAACGGAAGCAATACCTGTTATTAAGAAGGCTGCAACCAAATAAACCGAGGGGCTCAAAAGCTTCAAACCCCAGAAGATTAGGATGGGTGTTGTCCCTGAAGCTAACCAAGAGGCGGTAATCAAACCTACCATGAGTAAGATGAGAATAGCAGGCATCCCCACGGATAGTATTTTCAGAATACTTTGGAGAATCTCATCCCATTCGTAACGAAGAACCACCATTCCATAAGTAGAAGCAATAATTGCGCATAACAGTACCGACATGCCGGTAGGTATCTTAGCTTTCAAGGCACCCCAAATTAAGACGCACACAAAAGCTAACAACAAGCCCACGGCTTCACCAAAGGTGATTTTTCTTTTTTCTTTTGTCATAA
>JAHDSB010000028.1 GCA_018433015.1 Clostridia bacterium
AGTGTATTTGCTTAATAGGCCGAAAGTTAAACCACTTTTTGTACCAATGATGCCCATAATACTAGCTAACACAGCTAAAATCACGCTACTTAACAGGACAGCCCAGAAAGCAGCCTTAAAGTTCAATGCTATACCGATGCTGCCACCGACCTGCATACTGGTAACGACGAATACATATCCCATTGCAACGAGGAGGATGTTGCGAAAATTTTTGCGTTCAGAATGTGGTACCACGGACTTGCTATATTCATCCGATTGTGTTTGTTTAATTAGTTCATTTGTTTCCACTTTTTCTACACTCATATTTACGCCTCCTAAAATTATTTTTATAGGAAATTAGCCCTTCTAGCGATGGAGCACCCCCTCTGTATACGATTTCCTCAATTTTTCATGCCGTACAGTGTCTTAAATAATCCACGAATATCTCTTGCTTGATTCTTTCATTACGATATATATAACGAAAATATTTTTTAATTATATTAAATATACTTGCCTACATTAGGTGGGTATATTGCCTACTTGATACTTTTCTCACATGGACAGTTTAATTCTTTCATAACATCTTTTGCTGATAGTACCTGACCGAAAGCTTCAGCAAATAAATTCAGCTCCATTTTACACCAATCATCAGCAGATGCACCCGCATGGTCATACGAACTAACAGTATCAGAAACAACTACAACGTTATAATCCCTGTGATATGCGCCCCTCACAGTACTGTCGACGCACCAATTGATAACAGTTCCTGTTATGAGTAGCGTTTTAATACCCTTTGATCGAAGTATATTATCCAAATCTGTGCGAGCGAAACAATCATAACCACATTTTTTTATGACTGTTTCCCCAGGGAGGGGTCGAAGTGCTGCAGCGATTTCTGTTTCGGGTTTTCCTTCCCAAAATGCACAATCAGGACTTGTAATTTTAATTCCCCTTTGTTCTGCTATATTCCAATAAAAGTTATAATTGAAATCCGGTCCAACTGTAAAAGCTGTATACACAACAGGAATATTCTTATTACGGCAAAATGAAATAAGTTCAGATAATACCGACACTTGATTGCGGGCCATTGGAACTTCCAATGGAGCCCCTTCATCTAAAAAACCATTTTGCATGTCAATAACCAGGAGCGCAGTTTCTTGTGGCTTCAGCTGAAAGACAGGTTCCCATTCCCAATATTTTTTTCCCATATTTTGATTCACCTTTCATCAGTTTAATAATATTAGTAAAACATAATCTCTAAAATCAACCTATACAATTTCTTACTATTAGGATACTTCCAAAAACTATTTATGCTTGGATCCACCCTCCCCTCATTGTTATGGAAAGTAAAGTCACTTTCTTTCCTGCTCTCCGCTTCATCCTTCGAAAGCATCGAAAATATCTTTTTTACTGTTGAACATATTTTTTAATTACATTTACTATAAAACCCCCTCAGAAAATCAATTCATAGTGTGTATCATTTAAACTTGGGCTTAATTTATCATATGGGTTTTCAAAAATCAATGAATGAGCCCGGATAAACATTGACCTGGGGTAATGTTTATCCGGGCTCATTATAGATTTATACTTGCAAGCATTAACGATTATAGGTAACATATTATTAAACGAATACTTATGATGATTAATAAACTATTTCTACATGGAAGTATCCTCTCCTCGCATTTTACACAAAAGGGGTTTTTCTAATGATAAACATAAAAAAGGCTTCTGAGATCACGGGTTTGACCCCAAAAAGCATTAGGCATTACGAGAAAATCGGCCTTATTCCTCTCGCTAAAAGGACAAGGTCTGGATACCGACAATATTCCGAGGATGATATTGATCGTCTGCACAAGATTCGGTATTACCGGGATATGAAATTCTCACTGCAAGAAATAGCCTCTCTCATTAACTCATCACTACAGGATATTGAAGCAACTCTGGAAAGACAGTTAAAGATTTTAAGTAATAGTTTGAATGAATACCACTATGCACAATCAATTATTTATTCGACCCTTCACATGCGGAGTGGACTTCGTAGCCAGAATCTAACGGGCAGTCACAACATAGGCATAATTGCTATCGACCTGCAAAATGATATAATGGAGGGCGGCTCGTTACCCTCCAAACGCGTTATCACTATTCTTGATCCGCTGAAAAAGCTTTTTGATCATGCACGAGCTGAAGGCATCCCGATCATATATATCTGTGATTGCCACAAAAAAGGAGACCCTGAACTATTGATTTGGGGTGACCATATGATAGAAGGGACTTACGGTGCCCAAATTATAGATATAGTTGCTCCTTGCGAAAAAGACTTCATCATCAAGAAAAACCTTTTCAACGGCTTTATTCATACCAACTTGCAAAATACTCTGGATATGCTTGACATAGATACCTTACTTTTTACCGGATGGCGTACTGATGTCTGTATCGCTCAAACTGCCATTGAAGCATTCTACCGTGGGTATCGCGTTGCCATAGCGGAAGATGGAGTGAATTCCACTACCCAAAATGAGCACGATTTCGGCATGTCCCTCATGGGAATTAATTATGACTTTACTTTTTATACTTGCGAAGACGCTATTAAAGCGCTTCTTGGCGGGGAAATCTTAGAACCTTGAAAACTACTCCACTCTTTTACAAATTTTTTGTATGAGTCTATTACGGGTTTTTTCTTAATTTCATTAAATGAATTAAATAGAGAGTCGACAGATTATCATCAGTCTGTCGATTTTTCTTTTGGGCAGTACCTAGCGATAATGCCACATCTACTATTAGAATATCTCCCTAAATCCTGTGAAATATTAAACTGAAATTTCCTATACGCACAAGTAGGATTGAAAAATGTATTGTTTCAGCTAGAAAATAAATATAGATGGTCATAATTTGATTTTTGAAGGATTTTTCTGTAAAATAATGCAAGCGGGGCAAAATAGGAGGAGACATCATGATTGGGGAAATAATATCCATAGGAACTGAGTTGTTATTGGGACAAATTGTTAATACAAATGCCAGTTATTTAGCTAATAAATTGGCCCAATTAGGTATTGATACATATTATCAAACTACCGTTGGTGATAATAAAAATAGATTATTAAATAGTCTTAAGATTGCTGCGGAAAGATCTGATCTAATTATATTAACGGGTGGTTTAGGTCCCACAGAAGATGATTTAACAAAAGAGACGGTAGCGGAATATTTAGGAATACCTTTAGAAAAATCTGCACAGGAATTATTAAAAATCAAACATTATTTTAAAGATAGAGGACTAGAGTGGATTGATACCAATGCGAAACAAGCTGACATAATCTCAGGCTCAGAAATTCTTGCTAATGAAATAGGAACGGCACCCGGTGTAGCCCTAGAACATAGCAATAAACTGTACGTATTGCTTCCGGGGCCCCCTTTAGAAATGAAGACTATGTTTGAAAACCAAGTAATACCTTGGCTAAAAAATAAGACTTTTAAATCTGAAGGACATCTTTATTCTCATGTTTTAAAATTTGTAGGTGTTACTGAATCTAAATTAGAATATCTACTTATGGATTTATTTCAGAAGCAATCTCAACCTACCTTAGCACTGCTGGCAAAACCTCAGGAAATACAACTGAGAGTTACGGCCAAAGCTAAGGATTGGAAAACTTTTTGTAAATTAATAAGTCCTTTTGTTAAAGAAATTAAACAAAGGGCGGGAGAATATTTATTTGCAGTTGATGAAGAAAGGGCGGAGGATATCATTGCTGAATATCTAACAGCTTTTAATCTTACCGTTGGAACTGCAGAATCATGTACAGGAGGAATGTTGAGTTCTGCTTTAACTGCACTTCCCGGCTCTTCCCAGTATTATTTAGGCTCTATAATTTCTTATCATAATAAAATTAAGGCAGGGATATTGGGTGTACCGGAAGGGCTGCTAAAAGAGTATGGTGCTGTAAGTGAGCAGGTAGGTAGATCTATGGCGGAAAGAGCAAGAAAGCTGATGGGAAGTGACATTGGTATAGGTATTACCGGAATAGCTGGTCCCGGAGGTGGGAGTTGCGAAAAACCCGTGGGTTTAGTATACATTGCTCTAAACGCAAGAGAGACAAGCTGGTGTCAGCGTTATTATTTTTCAGGAGATAGGGAAAATGTTCGTCAGCAAACAGTAGTAGCAGCACAATTATTGTTGTTAAAATATCTACGCAGCGTTAATCATTAATGTATATGTTTAAATGAATTGAGAAAGGAGTTCCAATATATATGGAGAAATTCGGGGAACTAATATTATCTAAAAGAGTTATAGCAGCCCTTTCCGACATGGGCTTTGAAGAACCAACACCTATACAAATGCAAACAATACCTTTAATTATGAGTGGTGTTGATGTAATTGGTCAGGCACAAACCGGTACAGGTAAAACGGCAGCCTTTGGTATACCAATTGTTGAAAAAATCAATACAAGATCAAAGGATAGTCAAGCTCTAATTATTACACCTACGCGGGAGTTAGCTATACAAGTAGCTGAAGAAATCAGTAAGATTGGTAAACATAAAAGAATTAGAGTACTGCCCTTATACGGAGGACAACCTATAGATAGACAAATACGGGCTTTGCGTCGTGGGGTGCACGTTATCATAGGAACTCCCGGCAGACTATTAGATCATTTACTCAGGAAAACCCTTACCCTGGACAAGGTAAAAATAGCAGTCCTAGATGAAGCTGATGAAATGCTAGATATGGGCTTTATTGAAGATATTAAAAGTATCTTAGAAAAAACCCCGGCCAATAAGCAAACCCTCCTATTTTCTGCCACCATGCCCCTGCCTATTCGCAAATTAGCAGAGAATTATTTGAAAAAACCGGAGCTTGTTACTATAAGCAGAGAAAAATTGACTGTACCTTTGATTCAACAATATTACTATGAAATACAAGGTTCTAAAATAGACTCCCTCTGCAGAATACTAGATTATGAAAATTATGAGGCTGTTATAATATTTTGCCGGACAAAACGTGGTGTGGATGAATTGTCAGCGGGACTACAGACCCGAGGCTATCTTACCGATGGATTACATGGGGATATGACCCAGGCTCAACGTGATAAGACGATGAGGAACTTTAGAAAGGGAGATATTGAGATTTTAGTTGCTACAGATGTAGCGGCCCGAGGCTTAGACATTGATCGAGTGAGTCATGTAATAAATTACGATATTCCTCAAGACCCAGAATCTTACGTTCACCGGATTGGTCGTACTGGTAGGGCTGGGAGAGAGGGCAAGGCTTTAACATTAATAATTCCTCCCGAATATAGGCAGCTAAGATTAATTGAAAAATTAATTAAAGCTAGAATAACTAAAGCAGAATTACCTACAGTGGAAGATTTATTGCAGCAACAAACAGACCATATCCATCAGACACTACGAGAAATAATGGAAAATGGTAAGTTAGAAAAATATCAAACTATTGCTTTAGACTTAATGAAGGATTTTGACCCGGTAGATATTACTTCTGCTGCCTTAAAATATGCATTTAATCAGCACGCTGAGGATCTTTCCGAGGAAGGTAGCTATAATGAACTTGGTAATACAGGAGCCAGAAAAGGTATGGTAAGGCTATTCTTTACCATAGGAAGACAGCAGAACATCAAGCCTCTGGATTTTGTGAAAATAATTAGTGAGGAAACAGGTATTGATGGTAAAGATATTGGGACTATCAATATATATGATAAATTTTCTTTTATTGAAGTTCCCGAAGACCATGCCTTGCGAGTTATTAATATAATGGATCGGTCAAATATTTGTGGAAAACGAGTATCAGTACAATTAGCTCGAGCTAAAAACAGGAGGTAAAATCATGAAATTACGAACTTTCTTAGCCCTGGATTTCCCCCCGGAAATTCTAAGAGTACTAACTCTTATACAGGAAAAGTACAAAAAATTAGTACCTCAGGCTAAGTGGGTTCGTTCCAGTAATATCCATTTAACTCTTCATTTTTTAGGAGATATTAGCGAAACTGATGTGGCTCTAATAATCAAAGAGCTTAGGGAGCCCCTGACTAATAAAAGCGGTGTCCTTGCTAAATTAGGAGAACCAGGAGTTTTCCCAAGTTGGGATAATCCCAGAGTTTTGTGGTTATCTTTGGCGGGAAAGCTCCCACCTCTTTATGATCTTCATAATGTAACCTTACAAACTCTTGTTAAGAACGGCTTTACTCTTGTTAAAAGAGATTTTTGCCCCCATATAACACTAGCTAGGATTTCTGCCCATAAAAGAAGTATCAGTCTTGATAGATCCGTAATTAACAAACTAGTACCAGGGAAAGGGCAGGAATTTAAATTAGATAAACTAACATTATATACCAGCAAATTAACACCTACAGGTCCCATTTATACAAAGCAACATACTTTTTTGTTGCAATAGTCACAATTGACAAACCATGGGAATAATTTTATAATGTTAATGTCGAACAAATGTTTTTGTAATAAGGAGGTTTCCCCATGTCTGATAAAAAGAAAGCACTGGAGATGGCCCTATCATCAATAGAGAAACAATTTGGTAAAGGTTCAATAATGAGGTTAGGTGAGGCAGCTGGTAAATTTGATATAGATGTTATATCTACGGGAATTTTAACTCTGGATATAGCATTAGGAGTAGGTGGTGTTCCGCGGGGACGAGTGGTAGAAATATATGGACCTGAATCTTCTGGAAAAACTACAGTGGCTCTACATATTATAGCGGAAGCCCAAAGAAATGGTGGATTAGCGGCTTTCATTGATGCAGAGCACGCTCTTGATCCCGTTTATGCAGGCCATTTAGGGGTAGATATAGAAAATTTACTCATTTCTCAACCTGATACAGGTGAGCAAGCCTTAGAAATAGCAGAAGCTTTAGTGAGAAGTGGAGCAGTTGATATTGTAGTTATTGATTCTGTTGCGGCCTTAGTACCTCGCGCTGAAATTGAAGGAGAAATGGGAGATTCTCACGTTGGTTTACAAGCCCGCTTAATGTCCCAAGCTTTAAGGAAGCTAACGGGTGCTATTAGTAAATCTAAAACCACAGCTGTTTTTATTAACCAAATAAGAGAGAAAGTAGGAGTTATGTTTGGTAATCCGGAGACTACTACAGGTGGAAGAGCATTAAAATTCTATTCCACCGTACGTATGGAAGTTCGTCGTACAGAATCATTGAAACAAGGATCTGATATAGTAGGAAACCGTACTAAAGTAAAGATAGTAAAAAACAAGGTAGCACCTCCCTTTAAGCAAGCGGAATTTGATATTATGTACGGTTTAGGAGCCTCTAAAGAAGGAAGTATTGTAGATTTAGCTGCTGACTTAGATATTATTAAGAAAAGCGGTACTTGGTATTCTTATGGAGATTTACGTTTGGGCCAAGGAAGGGAAAATGCTAAACAATACTTGAAAGACAATCCTGAGCTGGCTAAAGAAATAGATAATAAGGTACGAGCTAGTTATAATATGCAAATAAAAGAGGTAGAGACAAAGGATAAAGAAAAAGCAGAGAACAATGATGCTAAAAAAAAGGATAGTAAATAAGGAGTATGGCCTATGACCAAAACTCCTATGACTAAAGCTCTCAACAAGCTATCTCGACGTGCATACAGTAAATATGAATTAGAGAAATCCTTATTATCTTCAGGGTTTGCTAAAGAAGAAGTAGAGCAGGTAATAACGAGATTATGTGAGTGGGGATATATCAACGATAAAAAGATGGCAGAGGATCTTTTTTCTTACTATCTGCGTATAAAATATTTTGGGCCCCTAATGATCAGAAAAAAGATGCTGCAAAAGGGTATCCCTGAGAGCTATATAGCAGAAATATTATTAGAATATGATGAAGATAAACAAACAGAAATGGCAAGAGAATTGGCTGAAAAATACCTTAATAAGAAAAAAGTAGCAGATAAAGAAGCACTGAAATATTCTTTAGCGCGATATTTGCTAAGAAAAGGTTTTTTACAAAACAACATTTTAAAAGTGATAAGCCAAGTGTTTACTGAACTTGACAGCACTTATAATAAAGATTAAAATGAAAAAGGAGAAAACGGTTGATTTTTCTGCCATATCTGGATTCTAGCTATATATGTTTTAATTATAGATATATTAAGCTCTAATCCCTAACGGGTTATATATATAAAAAGTGAATACTAAGCCCTCAAAGGGGTAATAGTATGCTTATGTACCCGTACTAAAGTATGGCGGAATATGATAATAACCGAGTTTTCTCGGTTATATTTTTTTACCTGTATAAGATATTAGTTATCTTTACTAGAATTTAATAAATAGGAGGTGAACACGATAGCATATTACATTTTAACAGCAATAATTGCATGTTTCCTGGGAATACTTATAGGATACATTTTTAGAAAAAAGACAGCGGAAGCCAAAATAGCCTCTGCTGAAGAAGAAGCAGTTAAGCTCTTAGAAGAAGCAAAACGAAATGCTGAGTCAAGAAAGAAAGAAGCTATTTTAGAAGCTAAAGAAGAAAGCCACCGTATACGTCTGGAAGGTGAAAGAGAAATCAGGGATCGGCGCAATGAATTACAGCGCTTTGAACGACGTTTGTTACAAAAAGAAGAAAACTTGGATAAAAAGTCTGATTCTATTGAACGTAAAGAAGAAAGCTTGCAAAAATTTGAGGCTGAATTGAATACTCAAAAGAACAGCATTGCTGAAACTTTACAACAACAAATGTCTGAACTTGAAAGAATATCTAACCTTTCCTTCGATCAAGCTCGAGAAATTCTTTTAGCACGAGTTCAAGATGAAATTAAGCATGAGACAGCAATGATGATTAAGGAATATGAAACTCAAGCTAAAGAAGAAGCGGTGAAAAAAGCACGTGAAATTATATCTATGGCGATTCAGCGTTGTGCTGCGGACCATGTAGCAGAGACGACTGTTTCTGTAGTTGCTTTACCTAATGATGAAATGAAAGGCCGTATAATTGGCCGTGAAGGACGTAATATTAGAACTCTGGAGACACTTACAGGCATTGATCTTATTATAGATGATACTCCTGAAGCTGTGATACTATCAGGATTTGATCCTATTAGGCGTGAAATTGCTAGGAATGCGTTAGAAAAACTTATTCTTGACGGAAGGATACATCCTGCCCGCATAGAAGAGATGGTAGAGAAGTCCCAAAAAGAAATAGAACAAAAAATCAGGGAAGAAGGAGAACAGGCTACTTTTGAGACTGGTGTTAACGGCCTTCATCCTGAACTAGTGAAATTATTGGGCAGATTAAAATATAGGACCAGCTATGGTCAAAGTGTGTTAAAGCACTCCATTGAAGTGGCCCATTTAGCAAAAATCATGGCTGCAGAGATCGGAGCTGATGTTGTACTAGCAAAGCGTGCGGGTCTTTTACATGATATTGGAAAAGCAGTGGATCATGAAGTTGAGGGTCCTCATGTTGCTATAGGTGCCGAACTGGCTAAGAAATATAAAGAAAGTCCGGAGGTAATCCATGCAATAGCAGCTCATCACGGAGATGAGCCCTTCCAATCAGTAGAGGCTGTATTAGTTGCTGCCGCAGATGCCATTTCGGCTGCACGTCCTGGAGCAAGAAGGGAAACCTTAGAAGCCTACATTAAACGTCTGGAAAAATTAGAAGAGATAGCAAATGAATTTGAAGGAGTAGAAAAGTCTTTTGCTATTCAAGCAGGTAGAGAAATACGCATCATAGTTAAACCTGATAAAATTGACGATGCTTCATCGGTAAGTATGGCCCGTGATATAGTTAAAAAGATAGAAGAAAATCTCGAATATCCTGGGCAGATAAAAGTTGTTGTGGTGCGTGAGACAAGAGCCGTTGATTACGCTAAGTAAAAAAAAAGCGACCTATGGTCGCTTTTTCCATTATTGCCAATAAAATTTAAAACTTCTTGTTAAAAAGAAGGGTTTCCAAGCTAAAATGCAGAAACATAAGACGTACATATTTACTTAGGATGGTGCGGACATGAAAGATAGTTGTAAGAGTTATACTGCTGATGATAATAGTATTTGTTTGCTAACATCCCTTCTGGTACGTTATCCTGAAATTGGTACAATTAGATACTCTCCAGAGGGACAGTTGATTGAACTAAGCTTTATTATTAGAGATGTGCTGGATGATAAGGTAGTTAAAGAATTAGAAGAAGAATTATATATGTGTATGAATACATATATGTTTTATTTGCAGAAAAGAAAACCAGGATACTATAAGCTTGGTTGTGATAAAGGCTTAGGAATCAGTGTAGTTCAAATAACTCGTGACACCACCACATTGACTCAAAAAGAACTAGCGTTGATAATAAATTACTTACAAGATAAATTTTATGATAAATTAATTGAAGACGAAAATAGTTTAGAAGAGGACTACTTGGTAGAACAAGATGATGTCATCAGTTATATTCTTGATAACATGCGGAGTAGAAAGCCGGAAAAGAAAGTAATTGCCTTAAGGGAAGAAGGTCGAGTCCTAGTATTTCAACGTTAACAAATGCCGGAAAATGGAAATAATAAAGTAGTGGTAGTAATACTTCTGTTGTTAGTGGGAGGAACATATGCTAAAAGTATTAATGGTAGGAGATATCTTTGGAAAGCCGGGTCGCAAAGCAGTAAAAGAGCTGATAAAAACTTATAGAAATCAGTATGAATTAGATTTTGTTATTGCTAATGGCGAAAATGCGGCAGGCGGTAATGGAATTACCAGAGAAATTGCTAATGAATTGTATAATGCACAAATTGATTTTATCACTATGGGTAACCATACATGGGATAAAAAAGAAATATTTCAATTTATAGATACTGATAAGAAAATAATTAGACCCGCCAATTATCCTCCCGGTACTCCTGGGAGAGGATGGGCAATTGTTCCCTTAAGTAATGAGCTTAAAATTGGCATAATTAATCTTTCTGGTCGTGTGTTTTTGCCACCCCTGGATTGTCCCTTTCGGGTAGGTGAAAGAATTGTTGAGGAAATATCTAAAGAAACTCATATAATTATCGTAGATTTTCATGCAGAAGCCACATCGGAGAAAATTGCTATGGGTTGGTTTATGGATGGTAAAGTATCGGCAGTGGTGGGAACCCATACTCATGTTCAAACGGCAGATGAGCGGATTCTGCCTTATGGTACAGGCTACATAACTGATGTAGGAATGACCGGCCCCCATGATTCAATTCTGGGAGTAAAAAGGGATATAGTGATACAGAAATTTCTTACTCAGCTTCCAGCTCGCTTTGAAACAGCACAAGGAGTTGCCCAGCTTAATGCTATATTACTTGAAATTGATGAAACAACAGGAAAAACCATGGGATTAAAAAGAATACAAGACTATCTCTAAAAGAATATTTACCAAAATTTAATAATATATACTAATTTTAGAGGTGTTTAATAAACTTTATAGAATACATATTCTAACATTAAAAGAAAAGTAAATTAAATGTAAACCAAATGTAAACCAAATCGTAATATCGAGGGAGGTTACAAGGTTGGAAGTGTTAAAAGTATCAGCAAAATCTAGTCCAAACGCAGTAGCAGGTGCTTTAGCCGGTGTAATAAGAGAAAGGAACCGCGCAGAAATACAAGCAATTGGTGCCGGTGCATTAAATCAGTCTGTAAAAGCGGTAGCGATTGCCAGGGGATTTGTTGCTCCTAGTGGAATTGATTTAATTTGTATCCCGGCCTTTACAGATGTCGTAATTGACGGAGAAGAGAGAACAGCTATAAAACTAATTATAGAACCTAGATAAAATAAGTACTTACATATTTATGTAAGCGTAAAACGAACCTCACTCTGCAGAAATGATGGGATTTATTTTGCGCTTTTTCCTCTTATGCCCATTGTTTACTGGGAAGTTGAGGTTGAGTAGTTAAACATGGTTTCAACGACAATCCTTTGTAGCCGAGATAAACTTATATACAGATATTTTTGAAACTAGATAAGAACTGAAAAATAATTATTACCAAAATTTAATATTTTTTTCTATATTTAAAAGGTATTTTATAAATTTTGTAGAATACATATTCTAACATTTAAACCAAATCTAAACCAAATCGTAATATCGAGGGAGGTTACAAGGTTGGAAGTTTTAAAAGTATCAGCAAAATCTAGTCCAAATGCAGTGGCAGGTGCTTTAGCCGGTGTAATAAGAGAAAGAAACTGCGCAGAAATACAAGCAATTGGTGCCGGTGCATTGAACCAGTCTGTGAAAGCAGTAGCAATCGCAAGGGGGTTTGTAGCTCCTAGTGGAATTGATTTAATCTGTATTCCTGCCTTTACGGACATCGTAATTGATGGAGAAGAAAGAACAGCAATAAAATTGATTGTAGAACCTAGATAAAATAAGTACTTGCCTGTTTAAATAAACAGGCTTTTTTTTATTGCCAAAAAACTCTATACTATATAGGTAGATACATTCACAACTAATTAGAAAAGGGTGAACTAAGTGGAAAATTACTCAGATATACACAAGAATATGCTTGTGGTAGATGGACATTGTGATACCCTTTTAGATCTATATAACAATAATAGGTCTTTTTGGGAACACAACAAAGCGGGCCATCTCGATTGGCCTCGCTTAAAACTGGGAAAAATAAATTTGCAATTTATGGCCATATATATCGAGCCCCAATATAAACCTTTTGGAGCACTATGTCGTACTTTGGAAATATTAGATTACTATCATAGTTTGAACCTTACTACCCTTACAAATAAAGAACATCTAAACTCATTAAACCCTAATTCCCATCTTTTTTTACTAGCTATAGAAGGTGGAGAAGCCCTTGAAGGAAAACTCAGTACACTGCGTGTCTTATTTAAATTGGGAATACGCAGTATAACCTTAACCTGGAATCAAAGAAATAAGATTGCTGATGGGGTAGGTGAGAAAGAAAGTAGGGGAGGCTTAACGAATTTTGGTAGAGAAGTTATCAAAGAAATGAATAGATTAGGTATGCTAATCGATGTATCTCACCTCTCAGAACCAGGCTTTTGGGATGTAATATCATTAAGCAAGGCGCCCATAGCAGCTACTCATTCATGTTGTAGCGCGTTGTATGACCATCCACGAAATCTAACAGATAAGCAATTAAAAGCCCTGGGAGAAAAGCAAGGAATTATAGGTATTAACTTTTTCCCTGGGTTTTTAGGGAATAAATCTGCTAAGATTGATGATGTTGTAGCCCACATAGAACATGCAGCTGAGTATGCAGGCCTTGATCATGTAGGTATAGGATCAGACTTTGATGGTATAGAAACAACCCCAGAAGGATTGGAAGATGCCACAATGCTACCAAAGCTTACAGAAGCCCTTTTAAAAAGAAATTGGCAAGAAGACAATGTACATAAAGTATTAGGAGGTAATTTTATTCGTGTCTTACAAGAAGTTTTACCAGAATGATGAAGTAATTAAGGGCGATTTACACTTACATACAACGGCCTCTGACGGACGTTACTCCCCGGAAAAGGTGGTGGAGTTTGCTTATGAAAAGGGAGTCCGAGTATTAGCTATAACAGATCATGATACGACGGCGGGATTAAGTGCAGCTAAAAAGAAGACCCAAGAATATGGGCTGGATTTTATCCCCGGTATTGAGCTCAGTACAACATACGCCAAACACGAAGTTCACATTCTGGGATATTATATAGATGAAAATAATGAAGAAATGCAAGAAAACTTACAAGAAATAGCTTATTCCCGTATAAGTAGGGTAAAGAAGATAGTCAGCAAAATAAAGGAATTGGGCTATCCTCTTACCTATGAAGATGTAAAGAAAAAATCATCATCTGGTACTATAGGAAGGCCCCATATCGCCTTAGCCATGATGGACTATGGTATAATTAACGATGTGGAGGAAGCTTTTGAAAAATATCTTAATCCTGGCTGTCCCGCTTTTGTTCCCCGTTATCGACTTACCCCCCAAGATGCTGTGTTATTAATTACAAAAGCTGGGGGAGTTCCTGTTTTAGCCCATCCCGGTTTAGATTTTCCGGAACATTTATTACCGGAACTAGTTAGTTATGGTTTGAAAGGAATAGAAGTATTTCATCCCAGTCATTCTAGGGAAATTGAAGAAAACTATTATCATCAGGCCTGCCATTATGAATTAATAATTACAGGTGGTTCAGATTTCCATGGTCACACTAAAGAAGATTGGCAGCATTTCGGTGAGATGAGAAACCCTGTAAAAACTATTCAATATTTGAAAGAAATGTGGAAAGAAAACTCATGTGACTAAAAATCTCTGGTAAAGAATATAATAATGGCAAGAATCTCTAAATCAAAGAGGGCCTAGGTATGAGCTGTGAACAGGAATTAAGTGAAATGGGTAAGCTGGTAGAACAATTACAACAACGAGTAGAGCATTTGCGAGTTAGCAGAAGGGTTTTAATGAACTTAATTGAAAAAATTGAAAGAGATAAGGCTACAACTATTAGTAGATTAGAAAAAGAAAATAAAAAATTAACCCTCACTAATAAAAAATATGCTCGCTGGTTAATGGAATCAAATTATAGGCTACGACAAATGGAAAAACAGATAGGGGAAAATGAGTTATCAGAAACTGATAATGTTAATATAAATCTTTGAGGAGGCACGATGGGTAAACTTATACTTGTTACAGGTGCAGCTCGTAGTGGAAAGAGTACTTTTGCAGAAGAATTAGCAGTAAAAATGGACAAACCTGTAGCTTATTTAGCTACAGCCCAGGTACTGGATGAGGAAATGGCAGAACGGGTAAGATTACATGTAGAAAGACGACCTTCTACGTGGAAAACTTATGAGGAACCATATCATCCTGCCCATGTAATAGCAGCACATAGTGAATATGACCAGGCTTGGCTTCTGGATTGTGTCACACTATATGTATCTAATCTACTTTTTTCTTTATTGGATGAGGAATCTTTACATGCTTTAGATAATAACGAAAACTATATAGCTACTAATATTCAAAAGAAAATACTGAAGGAAATAGAAGATTTGATAAGGATAGTAAAACAGAAAAGTATTACGCTGATTGCTGTTTCTAATGAAGTGGGCTGGGGTTTAGTTCCTCCTGATCCTCTAAGCAGGGCTTATCGTGATATAATTGGTAAAGTTAATCAGAAAATAGCACAAGCAGCAACAGAGGTTTATTTAGTAACAGTGGGAATCCCTCTTAAATTAAAACCCGCTACCGATAATAACCTGTGATTATAAAGGTACTGACGTAAGGCTGGTGTAAAAGTGAAAGAATTCATTATTGCTATGCAGTTTTTAACTCGACTTAATATTTTTAAAAATCAGGAAGTAACGGAAGAAACTTTTGGCCGTTCTTTGAGTTATTTTCCCCTAGTAGGGTTTATTATTGGGGGAATTATGTTATTAGTTGCCTACCTGAGTGCTTTTTGTTTTAATCCGTATACTACGGCCGTATTTATTGTAATAACTGAAATTCTTGTAACGGGTGGTTTGCATTTAGACGGTTATATGGATACGTGCGATGGAATTTTTTCGGGCCGTCCCCGGGATAGAATTCTGGAAATAATGAAAGATAGCAGGGTAGGTTCTATGGGAGTAGCAGCTTTGTTTGTAATGTTATTTTTAAAGATAGCATTTTTTACAGAACTACCCCTGAGGGAATATTGGTCTATAATACTGCTCATGCCCTTTGTAGGTCGGTGGGCTATGGTTTATGTTGTAACTTGTTACCCTTATGCTCGACCCCAGGGTTTAGGGGGAATATTTCATAAACAAGGGAATAAAAAACTATTTTTTATTGTATCTCTTTACAGCCTGGTTATTATTTTACTACTCCTACCATATAAATTGTGGATAGCACTTCTTCTAACAATATTAAGTAGTAGGGTAGTTGCCAAAAAAATCAGCAAAATATTACAAGGCCATACAGGTGATACTTATGGAGCAGTATGTGAAACTACGGAAATATTTTTTCTTTTTTGGTGTATCGTCGTATATAAATTATTAATTGTTTAAGCAGGAGGAGCTATGGCAATACGTTTAATCTTAGTAAGACACGGTATTACACCTTGGAATTATGAATTTCGCTATCAAGGACATACTGATATTGAACTGCATCCTGAAGGAATTAAGCAGGCTTATGCTTTACAAAAAAAATTAGCTGGAGAGCAATTAACTGCTGTTTATTCCAGTGATTTAAAAAGAGCTGTACAAACGGCTAATATTATAGCAGAACCCCATAACTTAGAGACTAAGATTGTTCCGGAACTTAAAGAAATCAATTTTGGAGTGTGGGAAGGTCTAACTTATTATGATATCGAAAAACAATATCCTCAGCTTCTTAAGGTATGGTTGGAAACACCTCATCTCTTGAAAATACCTGAAGGCGAGTCCTTTGAGATACTACGTGATAGAGCTGTTACAGGCATAAAAAAAATACTAGCCTCACAACAAAAGGGAACACTAGCAGTAGTGACCCATGGAGGTACCATTGCAGCCTTAGTATGTGGTTTGCTGAAGGAACCTTTAGCTAATATGTGGCAGTATAAGCAAAAGAATACGGCCGTTACTGTCTTAGCAATAAAAGATGGTAAAGTTACTCTGGAATCATTAAATGACGTATCTCATCTTTCAGCCACATCTTGAAAGGAGGTAATTTAATGGGGGGGCGTAGCGGCAAAGGAAAAGTTATCTGGAATATTCCTCGCTTAATGAAAATGAGTTGGAAGCTCCTCACCAATAAAAATATACCCGGTAAGCGCAAATTGTTATTAATAGCTTTAAGTCTGGGATATTTGATCTGGCCCCTGGATTTAATACCGGATATTCCCTTTATAGGTCAAATTGATGATTTAGGTATTATCTTTTTATTATTAAATTGGTTTGTAAATACATCCTCTCGGGACAATACATTAGATGATACAATAGAAGCTGAATATTATATTGAAGATGACGAAGATAAGGTCTAGAAAGAGGTGATATCATGGCGAACCGGATATATTTAGTGCGACATGGCCTTACTCCTTGGAATAAAGAATTGCGCTTTCAAGGATATTCAGATATTGAGCTTCATACTGAAGGAGTTAAACAGGCCAGAGCAGCGCAAAAAAAGCTTGCCTCCCAGGAAATACAAGCTTTTTTCAGTAGTGATTTGAAACGTGCATTAAAGACAGCTACTATCATAGCAGAACCTCATAAACTGAGGGTAAAAGCGTATAAGGGGTTAAGAGAAATAAACTTAGGGTTGTGGGAAGGTTTAACTAAAGAGTATTTAGTAAAAAACTATCCCCAGCTAGTAAATACATGGTATAAAAGCCCTCATTTATTTTCCATAACCCAAGGAGAAAGTTTTGCAGCCGTACAACAAAGGTCCTTACAAACTTTTCGGGAAATATTAATCAACCATCCCGTAGGAAATCTCGTGATAGTGGCCCACGGGGGAGTCTTGGCCGCATTAATTAGTGGAATTTTACAAAAACCTTTAGCTAATATGTGGCAGTTTAAAACCGATAATGCTGCTATTACTACGTTGATAAGAGCAGATGGTAGAATATTTTTGGATAGTTTCAATGACATATCCCATTTAAATAAAGTATCTTAACTCTAGTTATAATTAATGGTCATGTGCCATTTTTTTTTGTAATAAAATTTTTCGCCAAAAAGTAAGGGAATGTGGTATAATGCCAATAATACTTATATAAGTACGCGTTTATTCACTATTAAACTACACCAAAGCAATGAACAAAGGAGGTTATCTAAGTGCTGCCTGAGAAATTCTCAAAGCAGGGTTTTACATTTGATGATGTAATACTAGTTCCTGCAAAATCAGAAGTACTTCCCCGTGAGGTTGATATTAGAACGAATCTCACGCAAAAAATAAGATTAAATATCCCTATTATAAGTGCAGGGATGGATACGGTAACAGACTCTCGTATGGCTCGTTCCATGGCTAGAGAAGGAGGTCTGGGAGTTATCCACAAGAACATGAGTATTGAGCAACAGGCCTTAGAGGTTGATAAGGTTAAACGTTCAGAACATGGCGTTATTACCGATCCCGTATATTTAAGTAGAGGACATCAAGTTTATGAAGCTCTGGCCATCATGGAACGTTATCATATTTCCGGTATACCCATTACCGAAGGTACCAAGTTGGTAGGGATTATTACTAACCGAGATTTGCGCTTTGAGACTGACTATAATAAAAGTATAGATGAAGTGATGACCAAAAAAAATCTTATCACTGCCTCTGTAGGTACAACACTGGAGGAAGCTAAAGAAATATTGGGTAGACATAAAATAGAAAAATTACCCTTAGTTGATGATGATTTTAACTTAAAGGGTTTAATCACCATTAAAGATATCGAAAAAACTATGAAATATCCCAATTCCGCTAAAGATCAAAACAGTCGCTTGCTTGTTGGAGCTGCCGTAGGTATCAGCTCAGATACCAAGGCTCGCGTTGAAGCTTTGGTGAAATCAAAAGTGGATGTTATCGTTATTGACACAGCCCATGGCCATTCTAGGCCGGTGTTAAGAAATGTTGCAGAGATAAGAGAGCAGTATCCGGATCTACAAATAATAGCCGGTAATGTTGCTACAGCTGAAGCTACCAGGGATTTAATTAAGGCTGGTGCAGATGCTGTAAAAGTAGGGATCGGACCCGGTTCCATTTGTACAACAAGGGTTGTAGCAGGCATTGGTGTACCCCAATTAACAGCTATTTACGATTGCTCGGAAGAAGCAAAAAAATATAACATTCCCATCATCGCCGATGGAGGAATAAAATTTTCCGGCGATATTACAAAGGCAATAGCTGCCGGTGCCGATGTGGTAATGATCGGTAGTCTTCTGGCCGGTACAGAGGAAAGCCCCGGAGATGTGGAGATATATCAAGGTAGAAGCTATAAAGTATACCGAGGAATGGGCTCCATAGGAGCAATGAAACAAGGTTCCTGTGACCGTTATTTCCAAGAAAACATCCCCAAATTGGTACCGGAAGGAGTAGAAGGACGAGTGCCTTATAAGGGATCTGTAGCCGATTCCGTCTATCAGCTTATGGGAGGGTTGCGGGCAGGAATGGGATATACGGGTTGCAAAAATATTGCTGAATTAAAAACAAAGGCTCGCTTTATTCGCCAATCTGCGGCAGGCTTAAGAGAAAGCCATCCCCATGATATTCAAATTACAAAAGAATCACCAAACTATACTTCATAAGACCTGGATTTATCCAGGTCTTTTTCTTATTTAAGGAATAGAGGGTGGAGAGATACATAAAATTAATATTATGGGGGGTGATTAAAATATCTATTATTTATTTATCTAAAAGAAAACTATCGTTATGGTTTCTAGGCTTAGTAATTATTTTGGCAGTTCTAATAATGTTTCCGACCTTACTAAAGAATACTGCTCAAGAAGTTGTCAGTGTTATCGTGGCCGGAGGTAAATTACATCCTATCTATGCAGTGGAAATGACAGAAAAAAGGGTTGCTTTTTCTTTTGATGCTGCTTGGGGATCTACCCGTACCCCGATCTTATTAAATATTTTGAAAAAATATGATATTAAGACTACTTTTTTCTTAACGAATATTTGGTTAAAACAATATCCTGATTTAGCTAAAGAAATTGCTGCAGCCGGTCATGAAATAGGCCTGCATTCGGCAAACCATCCTAAATTTACCACACTTTCAGAAGAGCAAATGAAGAAAGAACTTATCGATAATAAGGTGATGGTAAAGGAAATTACCGGCCAGGATGCTTATTTATTTCGACCACCTTTTGGAGATTATAATAATCGGGTAATCGAAGCAATAAAAAAAGAAAACCTCATACCCATTCAATGGAGTATTGATTCTTTAGATTGGAAAAATTTATCGGAGAATGAGATATACGATCGTGTTACTAAGGGAATAAAGCCAGGTGCTATTGTTTTATTCCACAATGATGGTGCCAATACGCCCAAAGCCTTAGAACCTATTATTAAATATTTACTTGATAATGGGTATAGTGTAGTTCCCATCTCCGAGCTAATATATAAAGATAATTATTATGTTGATAATAACGGTATTCAGAAAGAAGAGTTACAGCAAAATCAGTAAAAATGTGATAAAATATAGGGCATAACTAAACCAGGAGGGTTTTTTATGCGTGCCAGTATAGCTAATCTAATACCATATAATCCGGGGATGTCCAGCGAAGAGTTAGAAAAAAAGCTAGGTTTACCAGTTTATAAACTATCTGCTAATGAAAGTCTTTGGGGGCCTTCACCCCAAGTAGCTAATGCATTAAAAGAGGCTGTAAATCAGTTGAAATTTTATCCTGATGGAGCAGCCAGACAACTAAAAAAGGGGATTCAAGCCAAGTGGTGTGCAAATTCCGAAAATATTTGTCTCGGCAATGGAGCAGACGAAATTATCACTATCATTACCAATGCTTTTTTAAATCCAGAGGATGAAGTTTTAATACCGGTGCCAACTTTTAGCCAGTATGAGACGGCTGTTACCGTATGTGGCGGTAAGTGTAAGCTAGTACAGCAATCTAGTCTTACTTTTGATTTGAAGAGTATTAGGGCTAATATCTCGGATAAGACTAAGATGGTGTTTTTGTGTAATCCTAATAATCCAACAGGAACTTATTTTTCCCATCAAGAACTAGTAGAATTCTTAAATAATGTCCCTCATAATATTTTAATAGTACTGGATGAAGCTTATTGCCAATATGCTACTGCCCCTGATTTTCCTAAATCTCAAGAACTCTTAAACAAATACAAAAATCTGATTGTAACGCGCACATTTTCTAAAATATACAGTTTGGCTGCCTTGCGTGTAGGTTATGCAGTAGCGGATGAAGCTATAATTAAACAAATGGAGAAGGTAAGACAGCCCTTTAATGTAAATACTTTTAGCCAAATTGCCGCCGTTGCTGCTCTGGCAGATCATGAATATTATCAGAACGTTAAAGAAAAGACTGTAGAACAGAGAAATAAGTTAACTAATACCTTGCAGCGTCTAGGCTTTGAAGTACAACCTTCTCAGGCCAATTTTATTTTAGCCTACTCTCCCCAAGGCACTAAGATGGCAGAGCAGCTCTTGCAAAAAGGTATCCTAATACGTGAAACTACTTCCTTTGGGCTGTCTAATTATTTACGTATAACTGTGGGTCCTGAAGAGATTATGAATAAACTTCAAGAAGAGCTAGAGGCAATCATTTTTTAAAATTTAAGTGTGAAGGGTAAGTTTTTTTAAAAGTTTGATCTCTTCTAAAGCTCTGCCTGTTCCTCGGGCCACACAAGATAGAGGATCGTCAGCAATATAAACTTTTATGTGGGTATGCTGATTAATATAATCATCTAAATTTCGTAATAAAGCACCACCGCCGGTTAAGGTCATGCCTGATTCCATAATATCAGATGCTAACTCGGGAGGTGCTTTTTCTAATGTAATTCTGATAGCTTCTAGTATAGCCTGTAGTGATTCGACTAAAGAAGAGGATACTTCTCTAGCTGATATTTCCACATGTTTGGGTAAGCCTGTGGTTAAATCCCTTCCCTTAATTAAATATTTTTCATCTTCCGGGGGATTTAGGGCATAGCCAATATTAATTTTAGTTGCATTAGCAGTCCTTTCTCCTATCTCTAAATTATAAGATTTTCTGATATAGCGAATTAAAGCTTGATTCATGTGATCTCCCCCCACACGGAGGGATTTTCCAACTACAATACCACCTAGGGACAATATGGCTACTTCTGTAGTACCTCCACCTATATCTACTATCATACTGCCTTTTGGATCTTCCACGGGTAAACCTGCTCCTACAGCAGCTGCGATAGGTTCTTCAATTAAGTATGCTTCTTTAGCTCCTGCTTGATAGGAAGCTTCCAATACTGCCCGCTTTTCTATTTGGGTTATACCCAAGGGGACTCCTATTAAGACCCGGGGTTTTACTAGAGTTAATTTTTTTACTGCTTTATGAATAAAATATTTTACCATCATGCGGGTTGTGTTAAAATCAGCGATAACACCATTTTTCAGAGGCCTGATTGCATTTATATTAGCAGGAGTTTTTCCTATCATTTCATTAGCTTCATTACCTACTGCTAGAATATCACCTGTATTTTGATTGATAGCTACCACCGAAGGTTCATTCAAAACAATGCCTTTCCCTTTTACAAACACAAGGGTATTAGCTGTTCCTAAATCTATTCCGATATCTTTAAACATACGAAGATTGAAGGAGATTGATTTGTTCTTCTTTTTTATATTCATATGTTACCTCATATATATTTTATCTGCTTAGTATTAGTATTTAAAAAGACATTTTATATAATACATAAAAAAAATTAACTACCCTTAAAAAGTTCTTGCATCTCGTGTAAAAATATGTTTAAATTAATTCATTCTGGGAAAAGAGGGTGGTTTAATATGAAGAAATTACAGCTTGAACAAAAAGAAACACCATTATTTACTGCCTTGATGAATTATGCTGAGGAAGGAACCATCCCTTTTCATGTACCCGGGCATAAACAAGGCAGAGGTAATAAGGAATTAGAACAGATATTAGGATCTACTTGTATGAAAATAGACTTAACTTGCTTGGAAGACACAGATAATATCTGTAATCCTGTTAGTGTAATTAAACAGGCCCAAGATTTGGCAGCCCAACTATATGGAGCAGATAATGCTTACTTCTTGGTAAACGGTACTACGTGTGGCATACAAACCATGATTATGAGTGTTTGTAAGCCGGGGGATAAAATTATTATACCCCGCAATGCCCATAAATCAGCTATAGGTGGAATTGTAATAAGCGGCGCAGAGCCTATATATATTAATCCCGAAATAGATGAAGATTTTGGTATTGCTATGGGAGTTTCTCCCGCAACAATTTTAAAAGCATTAGAAGAACACCCCGATGCTAAAGGTGTATTTATGATTAACCCAACGTATTATGGGATTGCCTCAGATCTTAAAGCTATTGTAGATATAGCCCATACTTATGACATTCCCGTGATAGTAGATGAGGCCCATGGAGCTCACCTAAGATTTAGTAACAAAGTGCCTCTATCAGCAATAGAAGCCGGGGCAGACTTAGTGGCCAGCAGTACCCATAAGTTGGGAGGGTCTTTAACACAAAGTTCCTTGCTTCTTCATCAAGGATCATTAATTAGCCCTCAACGGGTGAAAGCAGCCTTAAATATCACCCAAACTACAAGTCCTTCTTATATATTAATGGCATCTTTGGATATAGCCCGCAAACAGCTGGCAGAAAAAGGTACAGAGCTAGTAGAAAACAGCTATAATTTGGCTTTGTGGGCACGGGAAAAATTAGCAAAAATCGAGGGTTTACATCTTTTAGATGAGAAAGTATTAAATAAACCAGGTTCTTTTGCTATTGATCCTACTAAGATAGTTATTAATGTTAGAGCATTAGGACTTTCCGGTTATGAAGTTGAAAAGATCTTACGGAAAAAGTACCATTTGCAAATGGAACTTTCTGATCTCTTTAATATAATAGCCCTTGTTAGTATTGGTGATAGTCAGGAAACTCTTCAGTGTTTAATAAATGCTATGGAAGAAATATCTAAGGCCCAAATTATTAAGAATGTAGTAAAGTATACTATTCCAGTACCGACTATTCCGGAATCTGTGGTATTACCAAGGAATGCTTTCTATGGCGATACTAAAGTATTACCCCTCAATGAAGCGGAGGGAGAGATTAGTGCAGAAATAATCATGGTTTATCCTCCTGGAATACCCATAGTTTGTCCGGGAGAGAGGATAACCAAAGAAATTATAGATTATGTCAATATACTACGCAATGAAGATGCAGAACTTCAGGGTACAGAAGATCTGGAAGTCAAAAATATTAAAGTGCTCACTAATCGATTAGTGCTGTTACAAAATCATGAAAATATTGCAGAACAAGCGATTTAAGACCATAAAAGGATTGGCTATAAGCCAATCCTTTTATGATTTAGTTATAGTCCTAGGTGAAGATATTCCTGGTAACCAACTTGACCAGTCACATGAAGTTGACAAGATTTCTGAAACTCTTTTACAGCCTTTTCCGTATTATGACCAAAAATGCCATCAGCCTTCATTTCATAAAATCCTAGGCGCTGAAGCTTACCTTGAATATAAGCAACAGCAGAATTTTTATCTCCATTTTTTAACCTTTTCATTCCTCCCGACATATAGCCGAAAGGATTGCCCACAACATGAACAGGTGTTCCCGAGTTTATCCAGGAATAAAGCACTTCTACATCTTTGTTCCACATCCGAAAACATCCATGACTGGCCATAGAGCCTATAGACCAGGGCTTATTTGTTCCATGTATTCCGTAAATTCCCCAGGGAACGTTCAAACCTAGCCAGCGTGTACCGAAACCTGTACCCCAATTACTACCTTTATCAATTACTTTCCAATTACCAATAGGTGAAGGGGTTTTCGCTTTACCAATGGCTATGGGGAAAGTTGCAAAAGGCTGCATATCATTAAATACAGTAAGGCTGCGACGAAAGGTATCTATTACTAGAAATAACTCGCCCTCAGGTGGAGCTTTAGTCTCTTTTTTTAAGGACATTTTTTGTGATTCAGCGATAATCTTTATCCAGACATGATATCTTACAATTCCGTCAGGAGCTAAGCCTGTTTCTTCTTGAAAAATCTTTACCGCTTCAGCTGTTGGTTTGTCATATATTCCTGTAGGTTCCACCTGATTATATCCCAGCATAAAAAGAGCTTCCTGGATAGCTAGGACAGCAGAATTCTCCATACAAGGAACTTTATAATATAAGTCAGGATAACTATAATCACTGTCTATATCAGGGATAGATGGTAAATATTCGGCAGCCCAACAGATTTTAAATGGAACAATTAATAAAAGAGGTATAATTAATAAGAAGATAATCTGCTTGTACTTATTTAAATAATCATTCATATATTTATAAATGCTATATCACCCCTTCAGGCATTATAACATTATTTATTATGACGAAATCTACACAAAAAATACTAGGATAAAGCTGTTAACCTTGGAAGATATTATATACAAATTAAAATTACATAATTTCCCAGGAAATAGGAAGATTCTTATTTTTTGCAGCAAATGAAGACCTGGTTTCATATATTGTATAAACATCCTTTTTAAAGTGAGGATTCTTTCTTATGTCCTTTGGGTTAGTATTATCGGGCGGTGGCGTTAGGGGTAGTGCCCATATCGGCGTTTTAAAGGCATTGCATGAAGAAAAACTATATCCTACAATGGTATCAGGAACAAGTGCAGGCTCCATTGTGGCAGGACTTTATGCCTATGGATATACGCCTGATGAAATTTTTTTATGTGGTAAGCGGATTACAAAAGATTTTTTTGATGTTGATTACAGCACTGTTGTCTGTTCTTTACTAAGTTACTTGTTTCATAATACTCTTGGTATCACTGGCTTAATAAAGGGTGATGTTCTGGAGAATTATTTATATCATGTTACTAAAGGTGCTAAACTAAATGCCGCAAAAATTCCTGTGGCTATCACTGCTGTAGATATAAATAATACCCACATTGTCGTCTTCACCTCTAGTTTAACGCGACTTCAGCAGCGGGATAACTATATTTATAAACGAGGGAAGTATACTTTTGCTGAAGCAATCCGTGCTAGTATTGCCATACCTGGTATATTTAAACCAAAAATAGTTGATAAAATGCGGTTAGTAGATGGAGGTATTAGAGCCAATCTACCTGTAGAAATTATCCGTGAAATGGGAGCACGCAAAGTTATAGCCGTTAATTTAGGATATAGTGGCTATCCCGTACCCGGGGTGGACGATATTCTGGAAATATCCCTACAAGCCATTGACTTGATGGTATATCAAATTACAAGACCTAGTATAGAATCTGCTGACCTTATTATTTCTCCACAAATTAATAATGTTAGATATAATGATTTACAAAAAATAGATCATATCTGTAATTGTGGTTATCTGGCAACAAAAAAGGCCATGCCTCATATTAAGGAACTGCTGGGCAGATACTAAAAGCAAGAAATTAACTTTAGATAAGGACAAGTGTTGACAAGGAGCAATAGATATGATTTCCTTGTAAAGTATATAGTATAAAAAATAGTTGAAAAAATGAGGGATATATATGAAATATCATATTGCAACTTTTGGTTGCCAGGGTAACGAACGGGATTCAGAAATGATTGCCGGCATTTTAGAAAAGAAGGGATATAAAGCTACAGAGAATATAAATGATGCGGATGTAATCCTTTTTAATACTTGTTGTGTAAGGGAAAAAGCGGAAAATAAAGTGTTTAGCAGGATTGGTAAATTAAAAGAATTGAAAGAAAAGAACCCCAACCTAATTATTGGAATTTGTGGCTGCATGGTTCAGCAGGAAAAAATGATAGAAAGGGTACGACACAGAACGCCCTACGTTGATTTGATTTTTGGTACACATAATATTCATGAGCTAACTAAGCTCTTAGATAATATTAGGGAACAAAAAAAAGCCCAGTATCATGTTTTAAATGACAGCGAAAATATAGTTGAAGGGTTGCCCAGCAAACGTCAATTTTCTTATAAGGCTTTAGTAAATATAACATATGGCTGTAATAATTTTTGCACATACTGTATTGTTCCTTATGTAAGGGGTCGAGAGAAAAGCCGCAAGCCTGAATATATCTTAGAGGAAGTCCGGGAGCTGGCTAATGATGGTGTTGTAGAAGTGATGCTGTTGGGCCAAAATGTAAATAGTTATGGCAAAGATCTGTCAGAAAAAGTATCTTTCGCTCAGTTATTAAAGGAAGTTAACAAAATTCCTGGTCTGGCTAGGATACGTTATATGACTTCCCATCCTAAAGATTTTAGTGATGAGCTGATTCAGAGTATACTGGAATCAGAGAAGGTATGCCGGCATTTTCATTTACCTGTACAAGCAGGGAGCAGTCGGATTTTAAAGCTTATGAACAGAATTTATACTAGAGAACAATATTTAGAGTTGGTTGCTAAGATTCGAAATGCTTTTCCGGAGGCCAGTTTAACTACAGATATTATTGTAGGGTTTCCGGGAGAAACGGAGGAAGACTTTTCCCAAACCTTGGACTTAGTGCAAAGGGTCCGGTATGATTCTGCCTTTACTTTCAAGTATTCTCCCCGTACAGGGACTCCTGCTGCTACCATGGACAACCAGGTACCCGAACCTGTAAAAAAAGAACGGCTGCAGAGATTGATGGATGTACAAAACAAGATCAGCCTGGATATTAATAAGTCATTACAGGGAAAAGTGTTACCTGTTTTAGTAGAAGGGAGTAGCAAGGGGGAAGCTAATATGCTGACAGGGCGCACAGAAACTAATAAAGTAGTATTGTTTCCCGGCTCCCCAGAATTGACAGGTAAAATAGTAAATGTGGAAATAACAACTCCCCAAACCTGGATTCTCAAAGGAGAAATTAAAGAAAATAATATGTAATTGCATTATACAAATGTTAATCATTATAAATGTTGGGCAAGCTTTAACAGGTAGCTGCCCATTTTTACTATATTTAGCCAATACTAAGAATTATCTCTATGTTATAATTAAGTAATAATACATGAAATATGACTATATTAAGGAGGGCATGTATTAAATGTTGGGCCAAACGCCAATGATGAAACAATACCATAAAATAAAATTACAATATCCCGACACCATACTTTTTTTTCGTTTAGGGGATTTTTACGAAATGTTTGGTCCCGATGCTGAATTAGCGTCTCGGGAATTAGAAATAACATTAACGGGTAGAGATGCCGGTGAAAAACAAAGAATACCTATGTGCGGCGTTCCGTATCATGCTGCTGATAATTATATAGCCAGATTAATTCAAAAGGGATATAAAGTAGCCATCTGTGAACAAGTAGAAGACCCTAAAAAAAGCAAAGGGATTGTGAAGCGGGAAGTAATAAGAGTTATTACACCGGGAACAAATCTGGATTCTCAAGTATTACAAAGTAGCAGTAGTAATTATTTAGCAGCAATAATACAGAATGCTAATATCTGGGGCTTAGCTTTTTGTGATGTTTCCACAGGAGACTTTTGGGTTGCTGAATTTAAGGGGGAGGAAGGTACAACTGCCTTAAAAGATGAATTATGCAGGCTTAATCCGGTAGAAGTTTTAATTCCTGCTAATGATATCCAAAGCTATCAACAGTTAAACTTATTTTGGGACCAGCAGGTCATTACCGCTTTTAAAGATGAAGCTTTTGTATATGGTAAAGCCAGGGAGACTTTGCTAAAGCACTTTGCTGTAACTAGTTTAGAGTCTTTCGGCTGTGACGATTTAAGACCGGCTATTTGCAGTGCAGGAGCTATTTTTTCCTATTTAGAAGAAACACAAATGGCCAGACCTCAGCAGATAAAGATCCTTAAGCGCTACAGTTCTAATTCCTGTATGTTAATAGATGCCACAACTTTTCGTAATTTAGAGCTTGTTCGAACCATCCGCTTTAATGAAAAAAAAGGAACGCTTTTAGATGTAATGGATAAGACTAAAACGGCCCTAGGATTAAGATTGCTGAAATTGTGGTTGGAGCGGCCGCTTACTGATAAAAAAAGCTTAGAAAAGCGATACAGTGCAGTAGAGAATATGGGAGAAAACTGGGCTGAACGTCAGGAAATTCGCAATTGTTTAGAACAAATTTATGATTTGGAAAGGTTGATGACCAGAGTAATTTATGGACGAAGTCTTCCCAAAGAATTAATTGCGTTAAAAAAATCTCTAGCAGTACTGCCTCAAATAAAAAAATTGTTGCAAGCCTTTCAAGAAGCGGATTATTTAAAGCAGTTATACCATGAATTTGATATCTTAGAGGATATTTATCAACTATTAGAGAAGGCCATTGAGAATGACCCGCCTTTTAATTTAAAAGACGGTGGGGTAATAAAAACAGGTTATCGTGAGGAAATTGATAAGTTGCGCTTTTCTAGCCGCCATGGTAAAGAATGGATAGCGCGTTTAGAAAATGAAGAAAAAGAAAAAACGGGTATTAAATCCCTCAAAGTAGGATATAACAAGGTTTTTGGTTATTATTTTGAGGTTACGAAAGCTAATCTCAATTTAGTACCGGAATATTTTCAAAGAAAACAAACTTTAGCAAATGGGGAAAGATATGTTACAGAAGAACTGATCCGTTTGGAGAATCAAGTCTTAGGTTCCGAAGAGAAACTATTAGCTTTAGAAGAAGAGATCTATGCTGAAGTTTTACTCAAGATCGGACAGGCTGTAGAACGTGTCCAGCATACTTCTCAGGTCTTGGCACAGCTTGATGTCTTACAGTCTTTAGCAGAACTAGCCGTACAAAATGATTTTATACGGCCACAACTGTTAGCAAAGGAGAAGAATTGCCTGATCTTTGAGGATTTACGACATCCTGTAGTTGAAAAGTTAGGCACTGATAGCTTTTTTGTTCCTAATGACTTGGATATGCCTGCCGATACTAATTTATTTGTCATCACAGGCCCCAATATGGGGGGGAAGAGTACATATTGCCGCAGCGTAGCTTTGGCCGTGATTATGGCCCAAGCGGGTAGTTTTGTTCCAGCCAAAAAAGCAGTTATTTCCCTGAGGGACAGAGTTTTTGCCAGGGTGGGTGCTAGTGATGATTTGCGAAGTGGCCAGAGTACTTTTATGGTAGAAATGAATGAAGTTGCTAATATTCTTCATCATGCCACACCTCATAGTTTAGTAATCTTAGATGAGGTGGGGCGCGGAACAAGTACTTATGACGGATTAAGTGTGGCCTGGGCCGTTAGTGAGTATCTCGTAAAAGTATTAGGTACTAAAACTCTGTTTGCTACTCATTATCATGAATTAACGGAATTAGAAAATCAGCATAACTCTATTAAAAATCTATCCCTGGCAGTAAAAGAAAAAGGACATGAAATTATTTTATTACATAAAATAATTTCTGGACCGGCAGATAAAAGTTATGGTATCCAAGTAAGTCGTTTAGCCGGATTACCTGATCCTGTTATTAGGCGAGCTCAAGAGATCTTGGAAACTTTAGAAGTAGAAAATATGGAGCAAGATGTAAGAAAGATTAATTTAGCTCAGAAAAGAACCTCTGAAAAACCAGCAGTTTCAAGGGATTCTATGCAAGATAATATCTATCGCCAAACTTGCCACAAGTTAGCGGAAATAGATTTATTTAATATGACACCTATACAGGCTTTAAATCGTCTAGCAGAACTACAGGAAACAGTAAAAAAAGCTGAACAATCTCCCGCCGCTAAATAAAATTAACATAAATAAATCTTTTGTAAAGGAGGGGTATAGTTGTATATCGGTATTGATGTAGGAGGAACTTTTACTGATGGAGTGCTTCTCGATGAAAATAATGATGTTTTGCAGTCCATAAAAGTACCAACTTATCAGGATTTAAGTAAGTCTATTGAAGAGGCTTTAGAACATCTAATTAGGGGTACGGACACTGCAAAGATTAAACGTCTGGTGCTAAGTACTACTCTGATTACTAATATTTTAGCCCAAAAACATTATGAACCTGTAGGCTTGCTATTGATACCGGGACCCGGCCTTAATCCTGATAAACTGAATTTTATAGGTGATGTGGTTATAATCGATGGTGCCGTTGATTACCGTGGGCGCGTTATTGAAAAGCTTAATTTAAGTGATGTGGACAAAGCTGCTACATATTTCAGCAAAAAAGGGATCCACCACCTGGCAGTAGCCTGTAAGTTTAGTCAAAGGAACCCTGAGTTGGAAGATAAGGTAATAGCGTATCTTAATAAGCATTATCCCCACTTTAATACTATGGCCAGCCACAATGTGAGCGGACTTTTAAATTGGGTACGACGTTCTAATGGAACTGCTTTTACCTTAGCTGTAAATGAGGCCTATCAAGGATTTATTCAGCAAGTAAAAGAAACTATACATAAGAGGGGGATCGCTTGTCCTTTACATATTCTGAAAGCCGATGGAGGGACATTACCCTTAGAAGCATCTTTACGTTATCCTTTAGAAGGTGTATTTTCCGGACCGGCAGCTAGTACCATGGGAGCATTAGCTTTAACAGAGGAAAGCACCACGGCCATAGTTATGGACATGGGGGGAACTACTACTGATCTAGCCTTAATTCTTAAAGGAGCGCCACTATTAGCGGATAAAGGTGCTTCTTTGGAAGGATACCCTATACCTACCAGGGCTTTATCTGTAGCATCCCTAGCTTTAGGGGGAGATACGTCCATCAAAAGTAGTGACAATAAAATAGGTTTTGGTAAACGCCAGGGACCCGCCCTTTGCCTGGGAGGTCCTGTCATAACAATAACGGATATCTTAGTGTATGCAGGATTATGCCACATTGGAGAAAAAGATCGGATTAAACCCGAGTTGGACAAACTAGCCCAGAGTTTACAACTATCTGCTGAAGAGTTATGTAAACAAGTAACGGATTTAGTCATTGATAAGTTGGAAAAAAGCATTAATGCAATGTTCAAAACATGGGAAGAAGAACCGGCTTACCGGATTTGGCAAGTTCTTTCTAAAAAAGAGAGGAGACCCCGACAGGTCATTTGTTTAGGTGGTCCGGCGGAAGCCTTGGGGTTAACGTGGGGCAGAAATAAGAATTGGAAAATCCTTGTTCCACCCCATGCTCAGGTGGCAAATGCTGTGGGAGCAGCTTTGGCAAAAAACACAATAAGGATGGATTTAATAGTAGATACGGAACAAAAGACTTATTCTACAAGTATCGGAGGAGTAGGGGATAAATTAAACAAACCCTTGAATACTGTGGAACAGGCCCATAATTTTGCCCTGGAGCTATTTGAAAAAACCAAAGATAAATGGGATATACAAGGGGATAACGCCAACGAAACAGAAATTCTCTATGAAGAAGGTTTTAATATAGTTCGGGGCTGGCATACAGCAGGTAAAATATTTCAGATTGGTGTTCAAACGACTCCCGGTTTAATCGGATATGTTGATAAGGGGGTAAAGACAAATGAATAAAACAGGATTAATTTTTTTCCCTGCCTTTGATTGGGCCATATCACCCACTCACCCTGAGCGGGAAGAACGCTTATTATACACGCGAGATCAAATCTTTGAAGAGGGGATTTTAGATAATCCTAAGTTAGTGGAATATAAGCCGCGCTTAACAGAGAAAGCGGATATACAAAGAGTACACTTTTGTGTTCCCGATATTGAAACACAAACTACTACAGCTCATTTTATCTCGGCAGGCAGTGCTTTAAAATTGGGAGACGCATTGATGGCGGGAGAAATCAAGAATGGTTTTGCTTTGGTTAGACCACCAGGGCATCATGCCATGCGCGTTGTTCACGGTAATAGAGGCTTTTGTAATATTAATAATGAGGCCGTTTTAGTAGAGTATTTAAGAAAAAAGTACGGATTAAAGAAGATTGCCATAGTTGATACGGACGTTCATCATGGAGATGGTACTCAAGATATTTTTTATCATGATCCCGATGTTTTATATATTTCCTTCCACCAGGACGGACGTACCCTTTATCCCGGATCGGGATTCGTTGATGAAGCAGGCGGTCCGGGAGCCTATTTGAAGAATATTAATATACCTTTACCTCCGGGAACAGGTGATGAGGGCTTATTGAAAATATACCAAGAAATAATTAAGCCGGCGTTAGCACTTTTTCAACCCGAATTAGTGATAAATTCAGCGGGTCAAGACAATCACTTTACTGATCCCTTAGCCAATATGAAGGTTAGTGCCCAGGGATATGCTCAGTTAACTGAACAATTAAAGCCGGATTTAGCCGTTCTAGAGGGTGGTTACGCTATTGAGACGGCTTTACCTTATGTTAACTTAGGAATACTTTTAGCTTTGATCCAGGAAGATTATACATATGTTTATGAACCGGAATATAACAGTAAAAAGCTAAAGCAATCGTCAGAAGTTAATAGGTATATTGAGGAAATTATTACTTACTGGCACAATAAATTACAGGAAAAAGCGCCGGATAAAGAAAGCTTATTTGGTAAAGAGCATATTTTTTCCAGGCAACGCCGCATCTATTATGATACCGATCAAATAGAAGAACATCAGTTAGAGACGGTGGAATACTGCCCCGATTGTCCCGGCATTTATTATGTGCGTTCTCGGGCTAGCAGGGGCTATGGACACGATGATAACATGTGGGGAGTTAGTGTACCCCTATATGCTTGTCCTGCTTGCCAGAAGAAGGCTTATGAGTTGTGGGAGCGAACTAAAATAATGTCTAATTATGATTATTATTATTTGCAAGATAAAAAAGCTGATAATTATCTTCAAGAAAAAGGACGATAGTAATGTCAAGAATACATCTTTTAGACGATTTAACCGCAGACCAAATAGCAGCGGGGGAAGTTATAGAAAGACCCGTTTCTGTTGTGAAAGAATTGGTAGAAAACTCCCTTGATGCTGGTTCCGAGAATATAGTGGTAGATATACTTCAGGGTGGACTTAAACTTATTAAAGTTAGCGATGATGGTTGTGGTATGTCGGAGGAAGATGTCAAGCTTGCTCTTAAGAGACATGCTACCAGCAAACTGCAAACCCTGGAAGATTTAAATAGCTTGAGAACTTTGGGCTTTAGAGGGGAAGCTTTACCCAGCATAGTATCAGTTGCCAAGGTGGAAATAGTTACCCGTGAACATGATAAATTACACGGTACGAAAGTTGAACTAACAGGAAATAATTTAACTAATATTGAACCGGCGGGAGCTCCTGTTGGTTCGAGCATTGCTGTAAAAGATTTGTTTTTTAATACCCCGGCTAGAAGAAAATTCATGCGTTCTCAAGGTTACGAGGCGGGCCTAATACATGAATTGATGCAACAATTCTCTTTAAGTCATCCTCAGGTTAATTTCCGTCTGAATAATCAAGGGAAACAAGTATTGAATACTATGGGTATAGATAAAATTGATAATTTATTACAACATTTTTATGGTAAAAGCATTTCCGAGTCGCTGATACAGCTGGAAGGAGATATTCCTTACGGATATCTCTCCGGTTTTACGACGCAACATACATACTGCAGGGCAAATAGGAAAGGAATATACTTTTTCTTAAATTCCCGCAGAGTATTTTCCCCGGAATTGCTAGCCGCTTTACAAAAAGCTTATGAAAATATTTTACCTAAAGGCAAGTTCCCGGTAGCGGCTTTTCATATTGAATTAGATCCGTCTTTAATAGATATCAATGTTCACCCCAATAAATTGGAAGTCCGCTTTCGTGAAACAACCTTTATTGAAGAGCTAACTAATATTGTAAAAAGAAATTTGGCCCAACAAAAGCAAGTTCCTTACTATGAACTAAAATTACCTAAACCTACATTCAATAATGAAAAAATTAAAACTCAAGAAAGTTGGCAAGAATTTTTCTCCTGGCAACCGGCTAATAATATAGAAAAAAAGGCTAGTGAAAATACAAAAAAGATAGAGAATAATATAGCAAATAATGGAGCGGAAGAAAGTAAAGTTAATTTCCGGAGAGAAGAAGCTACTCTAGTGAAAGAAAATGTTTCTTGTGAATCTGATGAAAATAGTTATGAAGAAAAAATAAATTTAGGTAAAAATATAAATATATTTAACGAAAATGAAACTTTTCCAGCCCAAGATGCTTACAATATAGAAAGGGAAAAATCCTTTCCGCAGGAAGTAGTTGTACCCCACCAGGAAACTTTGCCTACTCTAAAAATTATAGGACAGTTAGCCCATACTTTTATATTAGCGGAAGGTGAAGAAGGGCTGTATATTATTGATCAGCACGTAGCTCATGAAAGAGTGCTATTTGAGAAATTAATTAAGCAGGCAGAAGAAGGCACTTTGGAAAGTCAGCTTCTCCTAACTCCGGTAACACTGCAACTAAGTATGTTGGAGGAACAGATAGTTATTGATAAAATATTGCCCTTAACTGATCTGGGAATAATCTTAGAAAACTTCGGTTCCCGCACCTATTTATTACGGGCAGTACCTGCTTGTTTAAAAGATAATCCCGAAACTTTTTTCTATGAATTACTACAGCGTTTAGATAATAACCAACAACCGTTAACTTCTGCTGATATTCGTAAAGAATTTCTTACTACAGCCTCTTGCAAAGGGGCCATTAAAGCACGGCAAAAGTTATCGTGGGAAGGTATGCACAATCTCCTAGAAGAATTGAGCAAAACTGTTAATCCCATGACCTGCCCTCACGGAAGACCTATTGTTTACCAAATACCATATAAAGATATTCTAAAAGCATTTCGTCGTAGTTCTTTTTAATTTGAGGAGGAATAATTTTTGTGAAAGTTGCAGTAACCACTTCTCGAGAAGACGCTATTCTAATAGCTAAAGCACAAGATATAGCCCAAAGCTTAGCAATATCTTATATTCCGCGCAAACGCAAGAGTATAGATAAGCTTAGAGAAGAAAATGATTTAAACTATCTATTAATTGTGGAGAAACAACAGGTCTTGTTAAAAGGCGAGACAGTATTATTCTGGCATCCCAATATGGCGGTACCACGGTTAAAAGCTCTAAGACAAGGAAAAAATGACCCCATGGTGGAAGCAATGTCTTTAAAACCGGGCTACCAAGTCTTGGATTGTACCTTAGGTCTTGCTTCGGATGCTTTAGTAAGTGCTTATGCTGTAGGGCCGGAAGGACATGTTATGGGGTTAGAATCTAGTAGATATCTGGCTTTTATGACCAAATGGGGTTTAGAAAATTATCAGGGGCAGAATACTCACATTGTAGAACTGTTAAGTAGAATAACCGTCATTAACGAAGGCTATGAAGATTATTTACTGAAGCAAGATGATAATAGTTTTGATGTAGTCTATTTTGATCCTATGTTTGGGAAACCCTTAACCCGTTCATCATCCTTGAATTCTTTACGTCCTTTAGCAAACTACAAATCCTTATCTCCTGAATTTGTAGCTAGAGCATTGCATGTAGCTAGATCTAGAGTTGTGATGAAGGATAATTCTAACGGTGCTGAGTTTGCAAGGCTACAACCAGATATAATAGTGGGAGGACGCTATAGCTCTGTGGCATATGGGATATGGGAGAAAAAATAAGCAATAGTTTATGCCAGTAGTGATATAAGAAGGGAGAGGAAGTGCTTCTTGCTGCCTTTAGTAGTAATTTTAGGACCTACGGCTGTAGGAAAAACGAAAATAAGTGTAGAATTAGCTCAATGTATTAAAGGAGAAATAATATCCGGAGATTCTATGCAAGTTTATAAATACATGGATATTGGGACGGCTAAGATCCAACCTGAAGAAATGCACAATGTCAAACATCATCTTATTGATATTAAAGAACCAGATCAATCCTTTAGTGTAGCGGAATTTCAAAGTCTTGCTGATTACCATATTAAAAATATTGCTACACAAAATAAGATTCCTATTATAGTAGGCGGTACTGGATTATATATTCAAGCGGTAATTGACCATTATAACTTTGCAGAAGAAGAGAATACCATTTCTTATAGAAATAAATTATATGCTGAAGCAGCAATGCATGGTAAGGCTTATTTGCATCAAAAATTAGCCCAGGTTGATAAAGTTTCCGCAGAAAAGATACATGTTAATGATGTAAAACGAGTTATCAGAGCACTGGAATTTTATTACGCTAATGGTAAACCCATTTCGGAAAACGATCTTGATTGTAAGAATAAAAATCCTAAATATAATATGGTCCTGATAGGTTTAAATATGGATCGTGGCTTGCTTTATGAAAGAATTAATGAAAGAGTAGATAAGATGATGGAGGAAGGTTTTTTGGAGGAAGTTAAGAACTTACTCCAAAGGGGGTATTCTCCGGAAGCCCCTGCTCTTCAGGGATTAGGATATCGCCAACTTATATCTTATTTGCAAGGAAAAAATGATCTTAATACAGCTATAGAATTAATTAAGAGAGATACGAGACGTTTTGCTAAAAGACAATTAACTTGGTTTCGTCGAGATTCTCGTATAAATTGGTTTATTATGGACAAGAATACAGATTATGAACCCTTACTTTTAGAAATAATGTCCATAATTGGCAGGACTATCATGATTGATGTAGAATAATAACCATGAGCTATTAAGTATCGGAGGGACTATAATGACCAAACAACAAATAAATTTGCAAGATGCTTTTTTAAATCAGGTAAGAAAAGAGAATATACCTGTTACTATTTATCTGATAAACGGATTTCAATTGAAAGGCAATGTTAAGGGTTTTGATAATTTTACCGTTATCCTTGAGGTTGATGGCAAACAACAAATGGTATATAAACATGCTATTTCAACGATAGCTCCTATGCGTTCTATTAATTTATCTATGGAAAAATAATACCTTAAATAATAAAGTCCCTGTTACAGGGACTTTTATTATTTTATATATGGAATATAAACAACCTTCTTTAATCAGAACCAATCATTTTTGAGGGCATATATTATCAGATAGAGGAACTTAAGATTGATATATATGCTGGGAGGTCTGTTTAATGAGTTGGATTATGGATATTAGTAAACATGATATAAATTTTAAAGTTTATCGACAAACTGCTGCTCCTAATGTAACAGGAGCATTCTGGAATTGCGTTAATAATGGTTCATGGGAGGAAGAAACTTTTCTTATCTTAGACAGATTTTTAGATGCTAATCATTCATATCTTGATATCGGGGCTTGGATCGGACCAACTTTAATTTATGGCGCTCATAAAGCAAAGCATGCTTATGGCATAGAGCCGGATCAAGCGGCATATCATGAACTCGTTAGGAATATTGAATTAAATCCTAATATTTTATCCAAGACTACAAGCATTAATGTTGCCCTTGCTGCCAGTGCCGAAATTACACGTTTATATACTAAAAAGAGTCCGGGTGATTCCATGTCCAGCATCATTCCCACTATTTCAGAAGATAATTATTATGACGTGAGGGGCTTGACCATAGATGAGTTGTCAGAGGAATATAATATTAGAGATGTTAATTTTATAAAAATGGATATTGAAGCGGGAGAATACTATGTGATTTCTTCTATGCAACGATATTTGAAAAATAATAGACCAACCCTTTATCTATCTTTGCACCCCAATATTCTATTAGAGGAAAATAAGCACAATCCTTTATCGTATGATCAGGTGTTAAATTTAACAGAAAATTTATTGGAAAATCTTAATTTTTATAAATATATATACGATATTAAAGGTAATTATGTAGATAAAAATATACTTTTAGAGAATAAAAATGGAGGGGCCTTTGTTTTTACTGATGAAAAATGGTAAGAACCTCACAATTATCACAGGCCAAGCACCAATCACCTTTCACTGCATATTTTGTAACTAGAGTTCAGCAGGGAGGTGACAGCTTAATGTCTATGCGTTTTACCTTTAATACGCAAGAAAAAAACAAAATACCCCAAGTAATAGTGAAAAGACCTCCTCAAAAGCAGCAAAACATACCAAATATTCAAGTTTTTAAACCTATGGAGAAAAAGGCTTCTAATACTAAGTCAGAACTGAACAAAAGCAACAAAGTGGAGGAGATTTTACAGGAGCTTGACTCCTTAATAGGACTTACTTCTGTAAAACAATTAATTTTAGAAATCCAAGCCTTTATTGAAATACAAAAAAAAAGAGCAAAAGAAAATTTATATACGGAAGCTTTAGTTTTGCACATGATCTTTAAAGGTAATCCGGGAACAGGGAAAACTACTGTAGCTCGTATCGTGGGAAAATTACTCAGAGAAATGGGAGTACTAGAAAAGGGTCACGTAATTGAAGTAGAAAGAGCAGATTTAGTTGGTGAATATATTGGTCACACGGCCCATAAAACTCGGGAGAGTTTAAAAAAGGCTTTAGGCGGTGTTCTCTTTATAGATGAGGCATATTCTCTAGCACGAGGTGGCGAAAAGGATTTTGGCAAAGAGGCTATCGATGCCATGGTTAAAACGATGGAAGATCATAAAGACAATCTAATCCTTATCTTGGCCGGATATAAAAGTGAAATGAAATGGTTTCTGGATTCTAATCCCGGTTTGAAATCCCGTTTTCCCATTCATATAGATTTTCCTGATTATACAACGGAAGAACTTATTGAAATTGCCGAGCTTATGCTTTCTCAGCGTCAGTATCAGATGACAGAAGAGGCTAAAGAAGAATTGGAAAACATCTTAAAAGAAAAAACTAAAGATCCCCACAGTGGTAATGCGCGTCTTGTTCGTAATATTATAGAAAAGGCTATAAGGCGTCAAGCTCTGCGGCTCATGGAAGAAAAACATTTTTCTAGGAATGATCTAATCTTAATATCTAAGTGTGATTTACCAAGTGACGACATTTAAAAGGCCCTAATTTTGCGTGGGCCTTTTGGCAGTATTTGAGTAAAAATATTAAAATAGGGTTGCTTTTTATAGTTAGTAAGGGTTATTATTATTAATAAGAACACAAAAAGAATTAAAATATTATTATATTAAAATATACATATGGAGGAATAGGGATATGTCGAATTTTGTAAAAGCTAAGCTATATTTTTCGCTAGTCCATTTTGAATTAATGACTTATCAATCTCAACTTTTAGTTGAAGATACGTTGCAGAAGGCTTCAGAATTGGCAGCCATAAGTCAGCAGAACTCGGCTAGTACTGAGGAAGTAACTGCTTCAACCCAACAAATATCTTCAACTTTTGAAAAGGTCAAAGATCATTCTATGAAAAGCTTAGAAACATTGAATGATTCTCTTGCTTTAAAAGCAAATGTTTTTCAGGAACTAGACACTATGGAAAATAACTTGACAGATCTTGTGCAGGATCTAGAAAAGATAGAAGGAGTCAGTAACGAAGTCGGTAGTATTGCAGATCAAACTAATCTGCTATCTTTAAATGCTGCTATAGAAGCTGCACGAGCAGGAGAACACGGGCGGGGTTTTTCCGTGGTGGCGGAAGAAGTTAGAAAATTAGCGGGACAAACTAAAAATGCGGTAAAAGAAGTAACCTCTCTCTCAAAAACGGTAAATAAAAAATCTCAGGAAACTTTTGATTCCGTAAAAACTGCTTCGAAAACATTTGAAACTTATTTAGGATACTCAGAACTAATTGGACAAGGTATTAAAGAAAATAATGAGCAAGTAATCCAGGTTAACGAGAGTGTGCAAAACATTTCTTTAGCCATGGCAGAACAAGCACGTGTTTCAGAAAGCTTGTCAAATTTAGCAAGTATGCTTGCAGAAACAGACAATTTTGGAGTTTTAATGAGAGAAGAGACTAGCGATTTAAAAGAAATTGTCATGTCCAGTTTGGAATTACAAGATGATGATTCTTGTGAATATATGTTGGCTGCTCGCCTGATTGACCATGCAAAATTTTTACAAAATATTATTAAGATGGCCGGGAGCAAACAAAGGGTTACTACCCATAACGAGTGTGCATTTGGTAAATGGTATAACTCTAAGCGGCAAGAGTTAAAGCATCTGCAGGAATTTAGAGATATAGATCTTCCTCATCAAGAAGTACATTTAGCGGCTCAAAAAGTAATAGACAAGCCTTCCATTGAAAATGTACAAGGATTAATCAAAGCTTCATTAAATATCCTTTATTATTTTGATAAACTGAATAAAAATTTGAGCTCATGCTGAATAGAATCTAATTGCTGAATATATAATCTAAGCATAAACAAAATGCATAATAGCCTCTCAAGGTATTATGCATTTTGTTATATGATAGGTGTTATCTTAGACAAAAATTACATGATTAAATTTAGGAAGATAGATGTTATATTTTTTAGTAGAATAGATATAAAAATACGAATTAATCATGTTAATAAGATCTTATCAAGGAGGTTGCTCATGAGAAGAGTCTATGCACCAGGTTGTGCCCTAATGCTCTATAAACCCGGCCTGGCAGAGAAGGTGTCTATTTATTTAAATAATAATTTAGGTGACATACCCCAACATCTGATCTGCTGCAGGCATGACCCTAAATTAGAAAAGGATACACAGGTTATTAATACTTGTCCGGGATGTGACAAGCGATATAGAGAGCTTTATGAGGGAATATCCACTATATCCCTCTGGGAATTATTGTCTGAAAGCCAAGACTTTCCCTTCCCGGATTACCAAGGGAAAGAGATGTCTATTCATGATGCCTGTCCTACACGTACGGAGGAAAGGGTACATGTTGCCCTTAGAAGATTACTGGAACGAATGAATATAAAAATAGTGGAACCTAAAAATACTCGTACTAAAGCAGTATGTTGTGGTGACAGCTTTTATGGTATTTTACCTATAAATAAAGTAAAAGCTCAGATGAAAAAACGTTCTGAGGAAATGCCTTGTGAAGAAGTTGTGGTGTATTGCGTATCCTGTATTAAAGCAATGCACATTGGCGGTAAAAAGCCCCGCTATATCATTGATCTATTGTTCAATGAGCCAACTAAAATTGATAATTTTGAGCCTGATGAATGGCATGATGAGCTACAAAAATTTATAGATGAACATTGACAAGGGGAGATAATTTATGAAAAATCCTCTCCTGAGTTGGGATAACGAGAAATGGCAAGCAGTTATAAATTGTGATAAGAGTTATGATGGGATATTCTTTTATGGAGTTAGAACTACCGGAATTTTTTGCCGCCCTTCCTGTAGAGCTAAAAACCCTGCTCGTGAAAATGTGGTTTTTTTTGCTACTGTGGAACAAGCAATAAAAAAGGGGTTCCGTCCTTGTAAAAAATGCCGTCCGGATCTATTGGTTTTTGAACCGGAGCAAGACCTTGTTAAACAAGTCAAAAATATATTTGATTATAAAGGCCATACCTATCTTGAGCTAAATAAAATATCTAAGTCATTGGGAGTAAGTACCGGACATTTGATAAGACTTTTTAAACATTATCAGGGCCTTACTCCTGTACAGTATCTTACCAAGCTAAGGATAAATAATGCAGCAGAATTACTAATTAAAAGTGATATGAATATTCTCGATATTGCCTATATGTCAGGTTTTCAAAGCTTATCAAATTTTTATAGATGCTTTAAAAAGTTAACTGGATATGCGCCTAATGAATATAGGAAAAGCAGAGGTGATCTATAGTGTTTCTATATTTTTATAATTATGAGATCGGTAGAATCGGTATAGCTGAGAATTGCGGAAATATAACTCACGTATATTTTACTGAGTACTCAGTGCCCCAGGACATTCAAGAAGCTGAGACTCCCCTAATTAAAGAAGCCGCTCAGCAGCTCAGTAGTTATTTCGCTGGTGAACTTAAAGATTTTTCCTTGCCTCTTGCCCCTGTTGGTACTAACTTTCAGAAAAAAGTCTGGAAGGCACTATGTGAAATACCTTATGGTAAAACTGCAAGCTACAAAGAGATTGCTGTAAAAGTTGGTTCTCCCCAAGCTGCACGGGCTGTAGGTCTTGCTAATAACCGTAATCCAATTCCTATCATTATTCCCTGTCATCGTGTAATTGGTGCTGACGGGTCCCTTACGGGTTATGCTGGAGGTCTTGCATTAAAACAAAGATTGCTTAATATAGAGAGAGTCACATAGCATGAATATTTTTGAGTATGGATCCCAGGAAATATTATACTTAAAAAGCCAGGATAAAATGTTAGGCGCTACTATTGATAAGATAGGTATGATCAAACGTAAGATTATGCCTGATCCTTTTACCGCTTTGGTATTAAATGTTGTCAGTCAGCAGATTTCCAAAAAAGCTGCAGAAACCGTAGGGAAGAGATTATATGAGATTTTGGATAATATTACTCCCGAAAGTGTTGTCCAGGCAGAATTATCAGAAATTCAGGGTTGTGGTATGACAAGGAAAAAAGCCGGATATATCAAGGGAATAGCAGAAGCTGCTATATCCGGTCAAGTAGATTTTAAAACCCTCCATCTTATGAGTGATGCAGAGGTGATAACAAAGCTTACCTCCTTGGCAGGGGTTGGGGTTTGGACTGCTGAAATGGTGCTTATTTTTTCATTATGTCGTCCTGATGTAGTAAGTTATAAAGATTTAGCTATTCGGAGGGGAATGATGAAATTATACGGACTTACAGAAATATCCCAGGTCCAGTTTGAGCAGTATAGAAAAAAATATTCCCCTTATGGCTCTGTGGCATCTTTATATCTATGGGCACTTGCGGGTATATAGGTTTATATCTTTAGTAAGTAAAATCAGCGGATAAAAGATTGTAGAGTAGGAGTAAGGGCATCTTTAAGCCAGCGAGGATGCATTTTTAAGATGTTCTCCGGCAAACGGTCACAGGGAAAATAGCGAAGATCCAGGGTTTCTGAAGAAGTCAAGTTGATTTCCCCACTTATTACTTCGGCTTGAAAACAACAAGTTATGAAATGAGTTACACGGCCGTCGGGGTAATGGAAAACTTGGGAATTTGGATCAGAATAAACTCCGATCAACCGCAGTATTTTTACTGTAAGACCTGTTTCCTCAAAAACTTCTCTGATAGCAGCATTAGCCACTGTTTCGCCGGGTTCCACATGGCCGGAAGGTATACCCCATAGACCCACATCGGCCCTTTTTTGTAATAGCACCTCCTGTCTTTTATTAAAAATAATTACAGCTATACCCGGACGGATATCTTTAATTTCTGTCATCTGTATACTCTCCTTTTTTATATATGATAGATATGTTTAGTAAAATGGGATAAAGTAAGGCCCGAAGAGGAAGATTCTGCGTATAAAAAATACGCTGAACCTTCCCCCTCGGGCCTTTTATGCCAATAGGTGCCTCCTGCTGCGGCAGGATCTGTAGCCCTCGGTCACGGACCCTTAACTTAAGGCGGAACCCTAGCTACCCTTATCCCAGTTCATAAGCATAATATAATTATATCAGATTATTGAGAGTTATATTTCCTTTTAATTTTTTTGAATCATAATTTATGCTATACTAAATAAGCTAAACATTTAATATTATCGCTATAAGAATTGGGCTTTAGCTACATATCATAGATAGATTTAAGAAAATGATCTTTATTGGAGGAAAAAATGAACCTAGTAATTAGACAAGTAAAACCGGAAGATTTGCCTGCAGTAGCTGAGGTGGAGTTAGCCTGCTTTCCGGAAGCAGAGGCGGCCCCTCGAGAAGTATTGGGAGAACGTATAAGAGTGTTTCCCGGTAGTTTTTTTGTGGCGGAAATTGATAATAAAATTGTAGGATTTATTAATGGTAGTGTTACTAATGATGAAGTTATTAGTGATGAGCTATTTTCTAATACGAATTTGCATTTATCCCAGGGCAAGTATCAAGCGATTTTTGGTTTAGATGTAGTGCCACAATACCGGAAAAAGGGTATTGCCGCTCAATTAATGAAGTATTTGATTCAGAAAGCGAAAGAAGCAGGGAGAAAAGGCGTGATCCTCACTTGCAAGGAACATCTAATACCATATTATCAAACCTTTGGATATATGAATAAAGGTGTATCTCAGTCTACTCATGGTGGGGCTATCTGGTACGATATGATTTTGAAATTTGCAGATTAAATAATTATTTAGAAACTGCAACAGGAGGGTATCATGAAAAAGGAAATCTTACACGGAAACAACGGTTATGATATTTCGTGTCTGAATAATTTGGGTATCAATAATAAAATGGCTGTTATTGTCAGCCACGGTTTTGGAAGCAGTAAAGAGAGTCCTAGCACACAAGCTGTTATGACGGCGCTGTTGAAATACGGCATTGGAACCTACAGCTTTGATTTTCCTGCCCATGGAGAAAGTCCGGTGGATGGAGAAAAATTCAGGATAGAAAACTGTTTAAATGACCTTGCTACAGTTGAAGGTCATGTGCGCAAGCTCATGCCAGAGGCGGAGATCGGTTATTTTTCGTCCAGTTTCGGAGCTTACATTAACCTAATCTACCTGGCCACTTTCCCCCATTGGGGAAAGAAATCTTTCCTGCGTTGTGCAGCGGTGGACATGCCGGGACTGTTCCGAGAAGCTGCTGCGCCGGAACAGCAAAGGCAACTTGAGGAGCAGGGATACGTCATCATCAATCAGGGCTATGTCCGTTCTTTAAAAATCACACGGCAATTTTGCGATGACCTTGAGGCTCACAATGTGTTTAAGCTTTGCTGGCCTAATATGGCAGAAATCGCCATGATTCATGGCGATGCCGATGAAATTGCCGCGGTAGAGGATGCAAGGCAATTTGCAAAACTGTTCGGTGCGAAGCTGACGGAGGTCAAAGGTGCAGATCACAGATTTAGCATGCCAGGTGGAATGAACCAGGTCATCAATGCTGCAGTACAATTCTTTACTGGAAAGTGATCTCCTATAATCACAGAATAAACGCACACATTTATTATTTACTATTGACAAAGAAAGAATAGTTTGATAGGATTTATACAATTTAAAAGAGAAAAAGCGATGCGTGGAGAGAGTACCTATACTAAAAGTACTGCAGCGAGCCGGGTGTGGTGGAATGCCGGTGTACTATAAGTAGAGGGAATGGGTCCACAAGCAGTAGGACGAAATTGTTTAGTTTAACAAGAGTAGCAACCTATCGGAGACCTTCACCGTTAAAAGAAGGCGGGTATCGGACGTAATGAGCTATGTCCCGTACTTTGCAGCAAGAGGATTGTTTATACAGTCAATGAGGGTGGTACCACGGAAGGAATGCCTTTCGTCCTTTAAGGATGAAAGGTTTTTTTGCTTCTTAAGGGTAGTATAAGTAGAATTTGCATTACCTCGTAAAGATATTTCCCGTGATACCGGTGTAATGTTTATAACCCTTTTTGACTTTGTAGGACCATCATTAGGTTCCCGTACCCGTTATGAGTGAATGTTAATGATGTAGTAGAGTGGTACAGCGAAAGCCCAGGCTTTTCGTCTCTATAGGAGACGAAAAGCTTTTTTTATTTTATCAAGAGAAAGGAGAGGTGAACATGATTAAACCTTCTCGGGAAGAATATGAAAATTTAGCTCCCTATTATGATCTAATTCCTATTTATGAGGAAATATCTGCCGCTTTTACTACTCCTTTGAGTGCCTTCAGCAAACTAAAAGGGTCAGCTAAATTTTTATTAGAGAGTGTGGAAAGAGGAAAACAAGTGGGACGCTACTCCTTTGTGGGCTTTAATCCCTCCCTCATTTTTCAAGCTCAACAAGGAGTGGTAAGTATTATTACAGAGCAAGAAAAAAAGGAATATTGTAGTGAAGATCCTTTAAAGGATCTGGAACGCCTGCTGGGATGCCGGAAATCTCCTGAATATGAGGATTTACCTAGATTCAGTGGTGGTGCTGTAGGGTATCTGGGTTACAACATGACAAAATACTGGGAAGAAACTTTGCGATATCAGGAAAAACCCGAAGAATACCCCGATTGTGTTTTCATGTTAGCAGATACATTAATAATATTTGATCATGTACAGCAGACCATGAAAATTGTAGCTAATATTCCCGGAAAACAAGGGGAGAAAGGATCTTATGCAGAGGGGATTAAAATAATTAAGCAAATAAAGAACAAATTACAAGAACCGTTAGATCAGTCCCAGCTGCTACCGCAACAAAATAAGATTAAGCACATTGAGCTTTTAGAGGATAATTGTCAGGAAGCAGAGTTTCAAGAAATGGTAAAGAAAGCACAAGAATATATCTTGGCCGGAGATATATTTCAAGTAGTTTTAGCGAGAAAAACAAAATTTAAAGTAAAGGAAGATCCTTTACAAATATATATTAGTTTGCGGAATTTAAATCCTTCACCCTATATGTTTTATTTACAATTTGCTGATCTCCATCTCATTGGCTCATCACCTGAAGTTTTAGTGAAAGTAGAGGAGGGGCAAGCAGAATTAAATCCTATTGCCGGAACTAGACCACGGGGGCGTTCCTTACAGGAGGATGCTGAGAATGCCCAAGATCTGTTGGCAGACGAAAAAGAGCGGGCAGAACATTTGATGCTGGTGGACTTAGCAAGAAATGACTTAGGTAGAGTTTGTGAATTTGGCAGTGTTGCTGTAGAGGAATTTATGCAGGTGGAGTACTATTCCCATGTAATGCATATGGTTTCCAGAGTTAAGGGTGTAAAGAAAAAAGATTGCACAAGTTTTGATGTTTTAAGAGCTGTTTTCCCCGCTGGTACTGTCTCAGGGGCTCCCAAAATTAGGGCCATAGAAATTATTGATGAACTAGAACAGGAGGGGAGAGGACCTTATGCAGGGGCAGTTGGTTGGTTTAGCTACACAGGCAATATGGATAGCTGCATTACTATTCGCACCCTATTTATCAAAGGAGAGAAGGGTTATTTACAGGCTGGGGCGGGAATAGTGGCTGATTCTGATCCCCGTAAGGAATATCAAGAAACTAAGTCAAAAGCCCAAGCCTTGTTATTAGCTTTGCAGAAAGGAGTAGAGGACAGTGATTTTAGTAATTGATAATTATGACTCCTTTGTCTATAACTTGGTCCAGTATTGTGGCATTCTACAATTTCACCCGGAAGTAGTACGAAATGACAAAATTACTATTGAGGAAATAGCTAAAAGGGAACCGGAATATATCGTTATTTCTCCTGGTCCCGGTAAACCTGAAGATGCTGGAATATGTTTAGATTTAATTCGTACTTTTTCCGGTAAGATCCCTATCTTAGGTATTTGTTTAGGACATCAAGCTATTGCTCAAGCCTATGGAGCTCAAATTAATCGTTGCGAAAAAGTATATCATGGGAAAACCTCTATCATTACCCTTAAGGAGAAAGGCATTTTCCAAGGTATACCCAAGGAACTGGAAGTAGCCCGTTATCATTCTCTAGAAGTAAAGAGAGAAGGTTTGCCGGAAGAGTTAGAAATTACTGCTGTTACTGAGAAAGGGGAGATTATGGGACTGCAACATAACATTCATCCTACTTATGGATTGCAGTTTCATCCGGAATCTATTGCTAGCCAATATGGCTTGGATATTTTAAGAAATTTTCTAAAATAAAAATCTAATTAGATGAGTCGAGCTTAGCAGAGAGGAGAATGAATTTATGATGAGAGAAGCTATTGAAAAGCTTGTAGCGGGGGAAAATTTATCATTTAGAGAAGCCCAAGGGGTTATGACCTGTATTATTGAAGGGAAGGCAACTGAGGCCCAGATAGGAAGTTTATTAACAGCTCTAAGGATGAAAGGGGAGACCGTAGCAGAAATAACGGGTTTTGCTACGGTAATGAGGGATAAAGCTTTTACTTTAAACTGTAAGAAAAAGAAACTTATCGATACATGTGGCACCGGTGGTGATGCTGCAGGAACCTTCAATATTTCTACTACAGCGGCTTTTGTTGTAGCTGCCGGGGGGGTGGCAGTTGCAAAGCATGGTAATCGTTCTGTTTCTAGCCGGAGTGGAAGTGCTGATGTCCTGGAAGCTTTAGGTATCAATATTAACCTTACTCCACCTCAGATAGAGGAAATACTGCAGAAAATAGATTTAAGCTTTTTATTTGCTCCCATCTTCCATAAATCTATGAAGCATGCCATAAAACCACGTAAAGAAATCTATATCAGAACTATTTTTAACCTGTTAGGCCCTTTAACAAATCCAGCCCGTACATCGTATCAGGTTGTAGGGGTATATGATCCTTATTTGACAGAAATAGTTGCCGAGGTTCTAGGAAGTTTAGGAACAAAAAAAGCTTTAGTAGTGCATGGAGCAGGAGGTTTAGATGAAGTTTCTATCCTTGGTCCTACTAAGGTATCCCAGTTAGAAAACGGAAATGTAAAAACATACACTATAACTTTAGAAGAGTTGGGATTTACCAGCAGAAGCTTATTGGATATTCAAGGTGGGGATGCTTACTATAATGCTAATATTGTTGAAAATGTACTGGCAGGAAAAAAAGGACCGGCTCGGGAGATAGTATTTCTTAATAGCGGAGTAGCCTTTTTTGCTGCAGAAGAAGTAGCAAGTATTAAAGAAGGGGTAGCAAGAGCTAAACAAGTCCTGGATTCAGGAAAAGCCTTGATGAAACTGAAAGAATTGCAAGAGATGAGCAACTCCTTTTTAGAGGAGGATGTTATATGATTTTAGAAAAAATCATTTCCCAGAAAATAGAAGATATAGAAAAGCGTAAGAAAACCTTATCTGAAAAGGAATTAAGGCAAAATATAAAAATAAGAGATAAAAATGTTTTAAAACAATCATTAATGAAACCAGGAGTACGATTAATAGCGGAAGTCAAGCGGGCTTCTCCTTCTAAAGGTATCTTAAGACATAATTTAGATCCTGTTCAATTAGCGAAAACATATGAAAAGGCGGGAGCAGCAGCTATATCCGTGCTTACGGAACAGCCCTATTTTTTAGGAACAATAAAGGATTTAACTAAAGTAAAGAGTGCAGTAAGTTTACCTGTCTTACAAAAAGACTTTATTCTTGATCCTTATCAAATCTACGAAGCAAATGTTCTGGGAGCCGACGCAATTCTCTTAATAGCTTGCATTTTGTCAAAAGAGAAATTAAAGCACTTTATCTGTTTGGCTAAAAGTTTAGGTCTTGATCCTTTAGTAGAAGTCCATAACAAAGTAGAGTTAGAAAAAGCTTTGGCTTGTGAAGCAGAGATTATCGGCATCAATAATCGCGATCTCTGTACCTTTCAAACCACGATACGTACTACTATGGAATTAGCTCCTAAGATACCAAAAGATAAGCTGATCGTTAGTGAGAGTGGGATATTTTCTAAGGATGATGTAGAAAAAGTCAGGCAAGCAGGGGCAAAGGGGATTTTAGTAGGCGAAGGCTTAGTTAAAAGTGAAAATGTATTACGGAAGATTCAGGAATTAAGTCTAGGTGATTCCAACCATGTTTGTTAAGATTTGTGGTTTTACTAATCAAGCAGATGCAGAAGCAGCAGTTGCACTAGGAATAAATGTGTTGGGGTTTATTTTCGCCGAGAGCAAGCGTCAGGTAGAGGTGGAAAAGGCAAGGGAAATAATTAAAGCACTACCCCCTAGGGTAGAGAAAATTGGGGTGTTTGTAGATGAAAAATCGGAAACAGTTAAGCGAATTGCAGCGTATTGTGGCTTAACAGGCTTACAGTTCCATGGTAACGAATCGGTAGAATATTGTCGTACCTTTGCAGATTATTTTGTTATCAAAGCCTTTAGGATAAAAGGAGAAAAGGATCTAGAGAAAATTGAACTATATCTTGAAAGCAGAGAAGTGGATATGATTTTACTGGATACTTTTGCGGAAGGGGTACAGGGAGGTACGGGAAAAACATTTCCCTGGGCTTGGGCAAAAAAGCTTGTCCAAAGGGGAATAAAGCCTGTAGTTGTAGCTGGGGGCATTACTCCTGGAAATATTTCTGTTGCCCTTAGAACATCACAAGCCCTTGGTATAGATGTCTGCAGTGGAGTAGAGAAAAGAGCGGGAAAAAAAGATATACAAAGAATGAAAGCCTTAAGCAAGGGCATTCACCATATTGGATGCAAAATGAAAAATTAATTGATATAGAAAGGGATAGGAGGTAAGTATTAATATGAATAAAGGTTATTTTGGTAGTTTTGGCGGACAATTTGTTCCTGAAACATTGATGCCAGCCTTACAAGAGTTGGAGGAAGCCTATGAACGGAATAAAAGTGATAGTAATTTTCAAGAAGAATTGCAAAAATACTTAACTTATTATGTAGGTAGACCTACACCTCTATATTATGCGGAAAAATTAAGTACCCATTTAGGGGGAGCTAAGATTTACTTAAAAAGGGAAGATTTAAATCATACAGGTTCCCATAAGCTTAACAATTGCATTGGGCAAGCTCTTTTAGCAAAAAGAATGGGAAAGAAGCGGGTAATTGCTGAAACGGGAGCGGGACAACATGGAGTTGCCACAGCTACGGCTGCAGCTTTATTGGATCTGGAATGTGAGATTTTTATGGGAGCACTGGATATTAAACGACAGGCCTTAAATGTCTTCCGGATGGAATTATTGGGAGCAAAAGTAACGCCGGTCCACTCAGGTACAAAAACGTTAAAAGATGCTACTAATGAAGCCATGCGCCGGTGGGTTGCTACTGTAGATGATACTCACTATATTATTGGTTCTGTAGTAGGCCCCCATCCTTATCCTGCCATGGTCAGGGATTTCCAGGCTATTATTGGCAAAGAAACAAAACAACAAATCTTAGAATTAACAGGACAAAAGCCCGATTATTTGTTAGCTTGTGTGGGAGGAGGAAGTAACTCCATGGGGCTCTTTCATCCCTTCATAAAGGAAGAGGACGTCAAGATGATTGGCGTAGAAGCCGGAGGCTGTGGTCTTGAGACTGATGCACATGCAGCTCCCTTGAGTGCGGGAAGCAAAGGAATTTTGCATGGAGCTTTAAGCTATATTCTGCAAAATCATGATGGTCAGATAACACCGGCCCATTCTGTTTCTGCAGGCTTGGATTATCCAGGTGTAGGTCCTGAGCATAGCTACTTAAAAGAAATAAAAAGAGCGGCTTATACAGCTATCACAGATCAGGAAGCTTTAAAAGCCTTTAAGTTATTATCAAGAATCGAGGGTATTATTCCTGCTGTAGAAAGTGCTCATGCTGTAGCTTATGCCTGTAAACTAGCACCGGAACTTGATCATAACAAGATTATTGTTATTTGTTTATCCGGACGGGGAGATAAAGATGTTACGGAAGTTGCAAAACTGCTGGAGGTGGATAAAGATGAATAGAATAGCTGCTGTTTTTACCAGGCTAAAGAAGGAAAAGAGAAAAGCTTTAATACCTTATATTTGTTGTGGTGATCCTACTATGGAATTTACTAAGCAGTTAGCTATAACTTTAGCCCAGAGTGGAGCTGATATAATTGAACTGGGAATACCTTTTTCTGATCCTGTAGCCGATGGCCCTGTTATTCAAAAATCCGCAGTGCGAGCTTTAGCAGGCGGCGCTACTTTAGATAAAATATTTACTATCGGGAAACAAATCAGGGCCCAAGTTAGTACTCCTTTAGTGATAATGACTTACTTTAACCTTATCTATGTAAGGGGGATCAAAAACTTTATTAAAGATGCCAAATTTTCAGGAATTGATGGTTTAATTGTGCCTGATTTACCGGTTGAAGAAGGGAAGGTGCTCTTAGAAGCTGCTGAGAAAGAAGGCCTAGCCCTAATATATTTAGTAACTCCTAACACTTCTGCAGAAAGAATAAAATTAATTGCCGAGAGGTCCCGAGGTTTTCTCTACTGTGTAAGCGTTAAAGGTGTGACAGGAGCCAGAAAAGAACTGGATAAGGAATTAGCAAATTTTGTACGCAGAACAAGAAATATAACTGATTTACCTATAGCGGTAGGCTTTGGCATCGCTAATCCCGAGATGGCAGGAGAAGTTGCATCTTTTGCCGATGGGGCTATTATTGGCAGTGCTTTAATAGAACAAATAGAAGAGCATATTACAGGGAGTGAGATAGCTTACGATCAAGCCTTAGATCAGGCAGGTAATTTTATCAGGAGCGTGAGAGAAGTGTTATGAAGTGAAGAAATGAGCAGTAAAAAAAGAGAAGCACTAATATTAAAGTGCTTCTCTTTAAAATGTAAAATTTATAGAGTATTATAATCAGAGCTCTTAGTTATTTGAGGGCTATCGGCTATTTGAGGTGTAGTAGTAAAATCTAGATTTAAAAAGAAGATGGTTAAAGCAATTATGGAAAAGCTAGTTACTGTATCTCTAATTATTCTAAATACTACAAAGAAAACAAAGTTAAGAGGGGCAAGATTATAGGTTAGATTCAAAATAAAACTGGCTAATATTACTATTGTATAAATAACTAGGCTATAACCAAGCACTTTCCACCAGCGCCCATCTACAAGTCTTTTACTATATTCTCGTGCTTCTGAATGCTGTAGTTTTTTTAAAACAACGGCGTGTAGCACGAATGTATATCTGACAGTTAAATAGATTCCGGGTATAATTAATAATAAATACCCACCTAATACTATTATGGTAGTTGTTATAATAGTTAGAATACTACTAAACAAAGGAGCAAAACCTTTATTTATGGCTTGTTTATAATTTATTGTATTACCAGTAACAGATTCCGTAGTAATATGAATTACAGCAAAATCTATCAGTATCAATAATAGCATAACAAGAATTTTTATTAATAATGATATATAGCTTAGGTGATAAGGATTCCAAGTATTAGCATAGATTATGTATGTTAATAAATATAGGGGTATTGTGATTATTGCCACTACTTTTACTATTGTTCCCAGTTGTTCTTTAAATAAGGTAAAAGCAAGTGATAATATTTCTCCTAAAGATAACTCTTTTTTACTAAGGGGTTCAAACATCATTTCCTCCTTATGTTTGAAAATAAATTTATATACCATCATTATATTAAGGATCATGTAAAATGATTATGAATCAATGACTTAAATTATTGTATAATTGAAATAACTATATACAAGCCTAAGGTATTATGTATTTATTTAGGATTAAGGAGCATTTAGCATGACAAATATAACTTGTTTGGATGATATCAAGAACAGTTTACAAGATAGGGGATTCGTAATTTTATATTTTTCCTCAAATAGTTGCAATGTGTGTCTCAACATTTTTCCTAAAGTTAAAGAAATGCTAAAGACATATCCTGATATTAACCTTGTGAAAGTAGATGTTGAGAAGATTCCAAGAGTTGCAGGAGAGTTTAGTGTTTTTGCTTTACCTTGTATCATTATGTTTTTAGAGGGAAAAGAGTTAATGCGTCAAGCTAGATTTATTAGTCTTGAGGAATTAGAGAGGAATATCAAAAAAACAATGGAGTGCTATTATTAATCCAAAGCTGTATTAAAATCAGATTCAAGCTTGAAAAAATTATTAAAAATGCCTAGGTATTTGTGTTCACAATTTGTACCCTTTACTTTATAAATACTGTAAATGTAATAATTATCTCTTTTAACGAGTATATCAACGGCAGTCTCCGTGATATTACCTGAAAGTGATCCCAACAAAGAATTAAAGAAATCACTGGATGTTATTCCGGCATTTTTAATATCTGTTTTTACGGTTTCATAGGCAAATTCTTTAAAATCAAGCTTTGTTGGATTTGTAGCATATAAACCTAATAAAAGAATCACTAATAGCACAAATAGTTTTCTCATGGGATCAAATCCTTCCCTTATAACTTATATTCATCATTTTATTATTCCCAAATAAAGGCTTTGATAAAATTTAAATAAGTATCATAACCAAGTAAAAAGCATCCGCTTATAAAAAGGGAATGCTTCCTCTAACAATTTAGATCGCCAATTTTATATAATAATTATTGTAAAATCATGTCGATATTTGCGTATTTTCTCATGCAAATATATAATAGTTAGGTATCGAAATAAATTTATGTATTTTTTTACAACTAACCTCTAAATTATAAAATACTTGTGAGGTAATAACCATGTATGATATAACAATTGTTGGCGCCGGACCAGCCGGTGCTACGTTAGCCAGATTATTGGGTAACAAATACAAAGTTCTACTACTAGATAGACGAGACCTTTTATCACCCCAAGAAGGTTCTTTTGCAAAGTGTTGCGGAGGTCTTATTGCACCGGATGCCCAATATATGTTGGCTAAAATGGGGTTGGGGGTACCAAAAGATGTGGTGGTAGGACCTCAATTGTTTACTGTCAGAACAATTGACATAGAAAATAGCTTGGAAAGGTTTTATCAAAGACATTATATCAATATAGATAGAGAAAAATTTGATAGATGGCTGGTTTCTCTGGTTCCTACATCCGTTGATATTTATTGTGGATCGCTATTCAGATCTTTTGAAGTTACTGAAAAAAATATAAAAGTAGCTTTTACACATAAGGGTAATACCTATGTTGAAGATACCAGGTATTTAGTAGGAGCCGATGGGGCCCATTCACTAGTTAGAAAAAAACTGATTCCTAATATTATGCCTAAATCATATATTGCTGTACAAGAATGGTTTAGTGTTAAACACCACCAACCATATTTCTCAGCTATTTTTGATAGTGATATCTCAGATTTTTATTCTTGGACAATACCTAAAGAAAACTATTTACTCATTGGTGCTGCTCTGCAACCTGGGGATGATGCAAATTATAAGTTTGATCAATTAAAGAGTAAACTTGTGAAGTATGGTTATAAATTAGGAGAGAGTATAAAAAGAGAAGGGGCCTTCATTAACAGACCCCAAAACATGCAAGATCTTTATTTAGGCCAGGGTAATATTCTTCTTATCGGTGAAGCTGCAGGATGGATAAGCCCCACTTCTGCAGAAGGTTTTAGTTATGCTTTTAAAAGTGCTTTAGCTGCTGCTGATAGTTTACGAGATGAGAGAGAAAACCCTTTAAAGGGTTATTATGCTAAAACAAAACATATTAAAAGAAATATAATTTTTAAAAATTTAAAAGCACCTTTTATGTATAATACGCTACTTCGTAAAGCAGCTATGAGATCAGGAGCTATGAGCATGAGTATATACAAAAACTAATGTTTGGTTTACAATATATAATACTTATTGTTGGGATTTGTACAAATCCATAAAATCTCCTTTGTTATAAAATGTACCTCTGGCTACACCAATAAGTTCATCATCCTGATTTGACAGATAGGCCTGTACAATAATTATTTTTTTCCCTAATTCCAGCACTTTTCCTACTGCTGTTAATATATTATCTTTATAAATCGGCTTTATATAATTAATATTCATCTCTATCGTTAATCCATATCGGTTTAAAGTTCTGATGGCCATTCCCATAGCTGTATCCGCTAGGGAGTAAGCCACACCGCCATGAGCTATGTTCTGAGGATTAATATGCCGCTTGTTAATATACGTTTCTAAAGTTGCTTGGCCCAGTTCTAATTTTTTTATACGAATATCCATATGATTATGAAACGGACAAGCTTGATTGGTGTTAATTATGGCCGAGAATAAAGAGTTATCTAAATTTACATTTTCAGCATTTATTATCATTTAAAGACCTCCTTGTATGTTAAAGAATTAATATATAAAGTAAAATAATAGCAAGACTACCAATGTTAATTTATGGTAATATAAATACAAGGATAATAATAAGTGCAATAGGGGGAATTATTCTCATGTTTACAAAAATAGTAATACTTATTATTATGGCTACATTTACAACTTTAAGTACATATATTATTAAGAAATCAAAAGAAGCTAAAAACAACATCTGTAAATTAACTAATGTAAGATATCCTCGTCTGAAGTAAAATATTATTTCCCAAGTGGCAAATCTCCTGCATCTGGAATAATAATTTTTGGTATGCTATAATTTGGATAAATGAACACTCCCTGATCTCTGTAGATAAGAGTGGAGTGTTTTTCTTTTCTGTTTTTATTTTGTCATATTTGAAAGGAGATATAAGCCTTTGGATATTAGGGGCAATGTAGCAAATATAAAAAAGAGCGTTCTGATAAAAATAGAGGCCTTGGAAGATATAATTGTGCCTCGGCATTTATTAGTTAGCCCCGTACTGGCCCATGAACTTGCCTACTTAACTAATCTGATTAATGATAAAGAGATCGCTGTTTATATAGACCGTCAAGGAACTATTAGGAATATAATGATTGGTGATAAAAACTCAGCCTCTTTAGCTGAGAACCGTTTGTACAGAAATAAAAATAGACTATCGGGTTTGAGATGTGTCCATACCCATCCCAGCGGTGATAGTACCTTAAGTACCTTGGATTTAACAAGTCTTAGTCAATTGCGCTTAGATTGTATGGTAGCTGTAGGGGCTAAAGGCGGAAGAGTAACAAGTATTAGTGCCGCTTTTCTACAACCAAATAAGCAATTAATTCCTGAAGATAAGGGTTCCTATCAATTTTTTGGACCTTTTAACTGTGAACAAGTTGTTGATTTTCCTTTTGATGAAATATTAGCTGATATTGAAAAGGACATAACAAAATCAGCTGATTATTTTAAGGATTCTCAGCATAATGAGTTTAAAGCATTACTCTTGGGTTTCAGTAGGCAAAAAGGTGCTTTATTAACTAGTGAAGAATCTTTAGAAGAATTAGAGGAACTTTCCAAGACTGCTGGTTTAGAAGTAAAAGAGAAATTAATTTTAAATATAAAAAAACCTGATACAGCTTTTTTTATTGGTACCGGAAAAGTAAAAGAGCTATCCTTATACAGGCAGCAGCACAATATAGGGATAATTATTTTTGATGAAGAGCTTTCTCCTCGGCAGCAAAGTAATTTAGAAGATATTCTGGGTTGTAGTGTCATAGATCGTACAGCTCTAATATTACAGATATTTGCCGATAGGGCTCGTACCAAAGAAGGGAAACTGCAAGTGGAACTAGCCCAATTGAATTATTTACTTCCTCGGCTAATTGGTCGTGGCCATGACTTATCCCGTTTAGGGGGAGGAATAGGTACACGGGGACCGGGAGAAACGAAGTTAGAGACGGATAGAAGGAAAATCTATAAAAGAATTAGTACTTTAAAAAAAGAAATTACTGAAATTAGAAAGCAAAGAAACGTTTTAAGAAATCAACGAGAAAAAAATAGTGTTCCTGTGGTAGCCCTAGTGGGTTATACTAATGCAGGGAAATCATCATTATTGAACACGTTAACAGCAGCCGAAGTATTCTCTGAGGATAAACTTTTTGCTACTCTAGACCCTACTACTCGACGCCTTGAAATGGAGGGAGGAGAACTTCTTATAACAGATACGGTAGGCTTTATTCAAAAATTACCTACCCAACTTGTTGCTGCCTTCCAGGCTACCTTAGAGGAAATACAATATGCAGATATATTGCTGCATGTTATTGATAGTAGCAATAGTGCTTGGCCAACCCATATCACTGCAGTTAACATGATTCTAGAAGAACTTAAAATTATAGATAAACCCACAATACATGTTTTTAATAAATGGGATCTAGTAACTAACCCAGAAGATATGGAGCTTTATATCAATAAATATAAACCTTCTATACCTGTTTCCGCACGGTATGGAACAAATATAGAATCTCTATTAGGATTAATATCTGAGTATTTACCGGAAAAACTTGAGCAAGTAAGGCTTTTATTACCATATTCAGAAGCATCACTGTTAAATACACTTTATAATAATTGCTCGGTAGAAGAAACGGATTACCAAGAGGAAGGGATTTATTGTACAGTTCGTCTTAATAATTATTGGTTACAAATGATGAAAAAGTATATGTGTTAGAAGGGATGAAAATGTCGTTATTATATGAGCAACTAAAAAATATATATAATGTTGACGATGATATTTTACTTAAACTAAGAGAAGCTATTTCCGCATGTGAAGAACATTTTAAAAATATACAACATAGCGTGGAGCTCAATCAGCTAAAGGTGTTAAGAGCTTTTCAGATTAACAATGTTAGTGATTATCATTTGAATGGTTCTACGGGTTATGGGTATGGTGATAGTGGTCGCGATACTTTAGAAGAGGTTTATGCTTCAACTTTTGGTGGAGAAAAGGCTTTAGTTCGTGCTCAAATTGTATCGGGAACTCATGCCATTGCAGTAGGTTTATTAGGCAACCTGGATCATGGAGATGAGATGATCTGTGTCACAGGAACCCCTTACGATACTTTGCTTAAAGTAATTGGTATGCATAATGAATATGGGTCCCTCAAATATAATGGGGTAATCTATAAAGAATTACCTTTGACTAGGGAACAAAAAATTGATATAGCTGGGCTAAAACAACTAATATCACCTCGCACAAAACTCGTTTATTTCCAACGTTCTAAAGGGTATCAATGGAGACCTTCTATCATGATCTCCGAACTTAAAGAAGCAATACAATACGTAAAACAACAATATCCTCATATTATCTGTATGGTTGATAATTGTTACGGAGAATTTGTGGAAACACAAACTCCTTGTGAAATTGGGGCAGATTTAACTGCCGGATCATTAATCAAGAATCCCGGTGGTGGTCTTGCTTTGTCGGGTGGTTATTTAGTAGGCAGAGTAGATCTTATTGAGCGTGCAGCAGTCCGTTTATCTTCTCCTGGTATAGGTTTAGATGTTGGAGCGAGCTTTAACTTTAACCGCTCTGCCTATCAGGGCCTTTTCATGTCTCCTTTAGTAGTAGGAGAAGCCTTAAAAGGTGCTGTTTTAGCAGCTAAATTCTTTCAATTATTAGGATATCCGGTATTACCCCAGTATAATGAAAAAAGAACAGATATTATTCAGGCTGTGCAAGTTGGTAGTAGAGAAAAGATGGTAGCATTCTGTCATGGTATTCAAAAAGCTTGCCCCCTTGATTCAGTATTTTTGCCTGAACCAGCCTTGTTACCGGGTTATGATAACGAAGTGATTATGGCGGGCGGAACTTTCATACAAGGTTCGTCCATCGAACTTAGCGCCGATGGACCCATTAGACCGCCTTTTAATATTTATTTGCAAGGAGGATTATCTTTTTCTCACATTAAAATAGGTTTAGCCTTAGCTGCAGCCGAAATAAAAAAACTGGAAAGGTGATAGTATGGAACCCTATTGGCAGTGGATAACTCTTGCTATCCTTATAATAGGAGCTTTAGGTACAGTGTTACCGGTGTTGCCGGGTTTACCCTTGATGGCACTATCTGTAGGGGCATTTGCATGGGCAGAAGGTTTTCAACAAATAACATGGGGCTATCTAGCTGTTATAATCTTTTTAGCATTACTCGGATCTTTGTTAGATTACATTTTAGGTACAGTGACAATTAAAAAGATGGGAGCATCAAAAGCCGGTATATGGGGTTTTGTCTTAGGAGGAGTAGGGGGTCTTATTTTTATGGGGCCTGTAGGTTTACTTCTTGGTCCGGTAATTGGGGCATTTTGTGGAGAAATTTTATTTGGTAAAAATATTAGAGAAGCAGCTAAAATTGGTATTAGCTCTTTGCTAGGCAATTTGTTAGCAGCCCTGGTAAAATTGGGCTTTTCAGTTACTATCATTCTAATCTTTGTTTTTCGAGTTATGCTTTAGTAATAATCTAAGGGGATAATGAAGGGTGGGCTTTAAAATGAAAATAGCTGTTATTTTTGGAGGTCGTTCAGGAGAGCATGAGGTATCTCGTAATTCAGCGTATACTGTTGCTCAGTCCTTAAGCAAAAATCATGACGTGGTGCCAATTGGCATCTCAAAAGCAGGGGACTGGTATGGTCCAATCCCCTTGGAAGATATAAAAAACTTTAGACCAGAAAATTATTTAAAAAACCAAGTTACTTTGTTACCCTCACCGCAAAGTAAAGGAAAGATTTATAGTTTGCCGGATTTACAGCTTTTAGAAGAGGTTCAAGTTGTTTTCCCGGTATTGCATGGTACTTTTGGTGAAGATGGTACGATACAAGGTTTTTTTGAGATGGCGGGAATTCCTTATGTAGGTTCTAATGTTCTGGGTACTGCCGTGGGCATGGATAAAATTATTATGAAGAAACTTTTTGCCCAGGCTAATTTACCACAAGTTCCGTTTCTATATTATTTGCGCAGGAAAATTGAAAACGATATTAATACAGTCATTGCAGATATAGAAAATAATTTAGAGTATCCTGTCTTTGTTAAGCCTGCTAATATGGGATCTAGCGTTGGCATTGCTAAAGCTGATAACACAGAGAAATTACAAGATGCTTTACGGGATGCTGCTCGTTATGACCGCAAAGTAGTTGTCGAAAAAGGCTACGATGTGCGGGAAATCGAAATAAGTGTTTTAGGTAATGATGATCCCAAAGTATCATTACCTGGCGAAATAGTGCCCGGTAATGATTTCTATGATTATAAAGCAAAATACGTAGATGATAATTCAGTTTTATACATTCCGGCCAGATTAGATGAGGAACAAATAAAACATCTACAAAAAATAGCCATTGAAGCTTATAAAACTCTTGATTGTTCTGGATTATCACGGCTTGATTTTTTTGTACGGAAAGATAATGGGGAAATTTTAATTAATGAAATAAATACTCTCCCCGGGTTTACTAACATCAGTATGTATCCTAAGCTTTGGGAACATTCCGGTATATCATTGGATGAATTAACTAGCGAACTAGTTAATTTGGCCGTTGAAAGATGGAGAGACGTTAACCGTAATGTAACATCCTATACAGACTAGTTTGTAATAATCTTGGGGTTTCTCACATGAATCAGGATAATAAGATTCCTTACGCAAGACAGTTCTTTGCTGTTAGGAGGCAACTTTTATGAAAAAGCAACAAGATTATAAAAATGTATCTCTTTTAATTTCTAGTTTAGTGGTACTAATAATAGCTATATTGAATATATTATCTGAAAAATATTTTTATGGTGTCAGCATGTTATTAGTATTCGCTATAGCCTGTCATGAATTATATAAGAGATATAAACAGAGTTCTTAGCACCGCGAAGGCTTCTAACACTTAATTTTTGAAGAAATTTTAGTGATAGTGTCATAAATGTGAAACAGACAATAAATAGCTCTTAGAGAAGCATTATGATCCTCTAAGAGCAAAGTTTTGCAAAAATTAAGAGGACGTCTGAAATCTTGTGTAAATGGTAATAATAACCAATAAAAAGGAGTGACCATTTATGCAAAATTTACAAGAAGCAACAATCAGAGATTTAGCCAAAAATTGTCGAAGCGTAGAGGAAATTCAAGAGGCTC